>JAPKDO010000213.1 GCA_028822535.1 Acidimicrobiales bacterium | reverse complement strand
GGTCGACGGGTTGCGGTTCCGCGAGGCCGAACACATCGGCGGCGGGTCGGTGCGTTACTGGCCGGCGGACGAGTCCGACGTCATCCCCATGCTCTTCGGCGAGGGTCGCGACGATGTCGCCGGGTTCGCCTCGACGCTGCCGAAGGTGGCCGAGCCCGAGGAGCGGTGGAACTACAACAGCGGCGCGTCGAACCTGTTGTCGCGTCACGTCGGCCGCGTCGTCGGTGGCGGTCGCGACGGCATGGAGGCGTTCATGCGCACCGAGTTGTTCGAGCCGCTCGGCATGACCACGCCCCGTCCGACGTTCGATGCCGCCGGCACGTTCGTGGGCTCCGCCTACTGCGCCACGAGCGCCCGCGACTTCGCCCGCTTCGCCACCCTCTACCTACGCGACGGCGTGTGGGACGGCCGGCGGATCCTTCCCGAGGGATGGGTCGATCACACGCGCACCGGCAGCGCACAGTCGGCCGGCACCTACGGCTCCCACTTCTGGGTCACGCCGGGAAGCCTCGGCCTGTTCAGCTGCCAGGGTGCGTTCGGCCAGCGGATCATGATCGCCCCGGCCCTCGACCTCGTCGTGGTGCGGGTCGGCGACACCGCTGCCGAGAAGGTCGGCAACGTGGTGACCTACTGCCGCGCCCTCATCGACGTGTTCCGCCCGACGAAAGGCTGACCCATGGGATTCCTCGACCGATTCAAGAAGAAGCCGAACGATCCGAGCGGCGCCTCCGGCGACGGTCCACCCCTCGAACCGCCGACGGCCGAGCCGACCGAGGCGACCGAGGCCGACGCCTGGGACGGCGGCGCGGTCGATTGGCTCGCGGCCGGCGTCGCCCCCGAAGCGGTCGCCCTCGCTGCCGAGCTGGCCGGCTCGCCGGACTTCGGCGTCGACCCCAGCGGCGAGGACGGCTACCGCTGGACGGTGGCGTTGTACGACGACGTCCGCGGACTGGTCGGCGACCCAGCGATCGAGTCGCTCCCTGCGTGGCTCGAGTCGTACGACGACATCGAGCGCGCCGACCACATCGACCGCGAGATCATCGAGGTGGATGGCTCGGTCGACCGCGACGGGCTCGCGGTGCGCATCATCGCCCGCCTCGCCGAGACCGCGGACCCGACCTACTGGGACGACGATCCCGGCTGAGGCGCGCCGAACCCGCACGGCCCGCGGTCAGTTCTCGGACATCCCGTCGCCAGCACCCGCCCCGGGAGCGAACGGGGCGTACCACTTCCACTGTGCACGCTCGCCGGTGGGACCGCGGTAGCGGACATCGGTCGGGGGCGACTCGTTCGGTGGTCGGGCGACCGACGACCCGTCGAGCACCCGACCCGACGCCGACGTCACCTCGACGCCATCACCTGGTCCCCGGATCGTGATCTGGCCCCGGTGGTGGAGGCGATGGTGGAACGGACACACGAGCGCGAGGTTCGAGAGCTCGGTCGGCCCGCCATCCTCCCAATGGACCAGATGATGGGCGTGGAGGCCGCGGCCCGACCCGCAGCCCGGGACGACACAGGTCTGGTCGCGGAGTTCGAGCGCACGGCGCAGCCGACGCGGGATCTCCCGCGTGTCGCGCCCGCAGCCGATCGGCACACCGTTGCGTTCGAACCACACCTCGTACTTGGCGTCGCACGACAGGTAGCGGCGCTCGGCCTCGGGCAGCATCGGCCCCAGGTGCAGGGTGCCGATCCGCGACTCGACGTCGACGTGCAGCACCACGGTCGTGCGGTGGCCGTGCGGGCGGCCGGCGACGTCGGCATCCCACCCGAGCGAGACCAGCCGCAGGAACGCATCGGCGACGGTCGGGAAGGGCGGCGCATCGTCCGACACACCACCGACTCCCGACTCGTGTTCCCGCCGCCACTCGGCCACCAGAGCGTCGAGGTGCGACTGCAGCGCAGCATCGAACACGGCGGCGTCGGCGTGCGGGAGTCGGATCCGCCACTCGGCGAACTGCTCCTCGGTGATCTTGGTGACAGACCGCTCGGGCGCCGGCCGTGGATCGGGCGAGGGACGGGGTGCGAACTGCAACGCCTTTCTCAACTGCCGCACCGTCGCCGACTTCGCCAGCTCGGCATAGTGGTCGTCCGACCCGTCGACCGCACGCTCGGCCACCGCCGCCACTTGGTCGAGCGACAACTCGCCGCGGCGCAGCCCGTCGACACACTTCGGGAACGACTCGGCCCGGCGAGCGACCGCTGCGAGGCCCCGGGCATGGACCGGCGACGATCCCGTCTTCCATGCCACGCACGACTCGAGCGACCGGGCACCCGCCACCGCCCACAACTCGTCCCGTTCGAGCTCGGCCACCACGTCGACGATCTGCGCGTCGATCGCATTCCGCTGCCCCTGGAGCTCGGCCAAGCGCTCGAGCAACACGTCGACGCGCGCATCCTCGGTGAGGTCACGGCTCCCCTCGGCGACAGCGGTTGCGGTCATGGATCGATCATCGCACGACCCCCCTGACAAGAACTCCGAACGGCGACCCGAGACGGTCGACTCAGGCGGCGAGCGCCAGCGCCGGATCGTCGAGGACGTGGACCGAGTCGGCGAGGGCGTCGAGGTCGGCGCTGAGGCAACGGCCGATCGAGGCGACCTCGACCCGCACGCCGGCGCTGCGACACGAACTCGCCAGCGACCAGAAGCCGGCGTCGCCGCTCGCCACCACGACCCGGCCGACCCGGCGTGCCGCCCACCCGACGTCGACGTGGTCGAGCAGCCAGCGGTCGGCCGCATCGGCGCCACCGCCGGCCGCGTGGCACGGCCGGATCCACGACGGCAGTTCGAACAGCACCCGCTCCATCACCCAGTGCGACGCGGCCGCCACGACCAAGTCGCCCGGGCGATGCCCCACCCGGCGGCGGTAGCCGTCGAGCACGACGCCGATCGCCGAGGCCGGCGTGTCGGGCCCGCCCATGACGTTCTCCACGTCGATGACGTGCAACGCCCGCTCCCGCAGATCGATCTCGATGTCCATGTCGCACTCCCCCATCTCGTTCCGACATCCATCGGTACGACCGAGCCGTGACAACGCCAGCCGTGACCGGTCAGGGCAGGAGCTGTTCGATCACCCGGACCACGGCTCCGTCGGCCACCTGGATCCAGATGCTGCGGAACCCGTCGTTGACCCGGGCCATGTCGCACCCTTCGAGCACACCGTCGATCGTCAGGCACTGCGTCGTCGCCGTGGGCGAGACCGGCACGGTGCGGATCGTCGGGTTGTCGTTGACGATGTAGAAGCCGCCGATCGCCTCGTCACCGCGGGCGGCCGCCTCGGCATCGGCCGCAGCGTCGATGTAGTAGCAGGCGAGATCGAAGCCGACGTCGTCGCCGATGGGCGTCGCCCGCTCACCGAACCACCACCCGTCGGGCAGGTCGCCGGCGCCCGGGCTGCACCCCGAACCGGCCGGCCCGGCGGGGTGGAAGGACGGCGCCTCGTCCCCGGAAGATGTCGCCGACGTGGCCACCGTGGTCGACGTCGACGTGGTCGAGTCAGCGCTGGTACTGGTCACGTCCGACTCGGCCGTCCCCGAAGGCACCGTCGACGAGGGCGAGGTGATCGACGTCGCCGACACCGCCCCGGAGTCGTCGTCCGACCCGCAACCGAGGACCGCCATGGCCATCGCCGCGATCCCGATCATCCATGTCCCACCGGCCACCCGCATGCCACGGATCCTGGCACGATGACGCCGGTCACTCCTCGAGCGAGAACTTCAGCCGTCCGCGGGGTCCTTCGCCGTCGCGGAAGAAGCGCTCGGCCTGTCGGGCGATGGCCCGGATCAGTACATAGTTGCCGCCTCCGCCGATCGCTGCGCCGAACCCGAACGGCAACGCCCGACCGAGCGCCACCGCTCCCCGGCTCGTCCCGTAGCGGGCGAGGAGGCGACGGGCGATCGACCGGTTGATCCGACGCATGACCTCGCTCGGGATCGCCTGTCCGGCGAGCGAGCCGAAGCCCGCCTCCTTCGTCAGCATCGACACGTTCTTGTCGGCCGACCGACCGAAGGCGAGCACAGCGAGGAGCCACATCCGGCGTTCTTCGACCGGCGCATCGGTGTGCCCGTAGGTCGCAGCGATCGACAGGATCAGGTCGCCGGCTCGCGCCGTGAACCAGCCGAGGTCGGCCGCCGTCGTGCCCAACGACGCGACGGTCCCGACGCCGGGAACCGCCGACGTCCCACCCGTGACTGCGCCGACCGCAGCCACCTCGCGAGCGAACCGCCGGGTCAGGGCCTGGACGCGCGCCGCGGGCGGTCCCTCGAGTTCGGACGCCCGACGTTTGGCCGCCTCCCATCGATGCTCGACCGCACGGTCGATGGCGTCGAGCACGGTCGCCGCCGGGCCGCCGGGTGTCGACGCCCCGTCGTCACTCATCCGCGCCTCGCACGCTAGAGGATCGGTGTCGCCAGCTGCTCCACGACCGCCGACCCTACGATCCGGCGAGCCACGAGTCCGGGACGTCGAAGCCGTGGTAGACGACGAGCGATACCAGCAGCGCCCGGGCTTCCCGAAGCGTGCGACCCGTCATCCTCGTCCACGCGACGTGCTCACCGAACGCGATGCTGCGAGCGCTCGGACTCGTACGGGTTCGGTACGTGATCGGCGGTGGAGCGCCGTCCCACCAGTCCCAGACCCGATCGGACAGCGTCTGCGACGACGCCGGCAACGGATCGCCATCCGAAACGACCCCGACCCGACCCGTGTTGATCCGCTCGTCGAGCCCGAGGACATCGAGCGTCCGCTGATGCGTCCGTCTACAGCGTCTACTCCCGCGACGCGGCTGACGACCGCCGGCGCTGGGCGATCAGTCGCAGCCGACGCCGTCGCCATCCCGGTCGAGGTCGTACTTGTCGCCATAGGAGTGGTCGACGGAGACCCGGCCCGTGTACGACGGCCCGTTGCCCGATCCTCCGGCGCAGTCGTAGTCCGACGACGGCGGCAGGCACGGCGAGTACCCGGGCGTGCAGTTGCTCGTCGTCGGCGGGCTCGTCTGCGGAACCAACGGCTGGGGCGCCACGTACGTCGTGGTCGGGGGCGGCGGTGCGGTCGTGGTCGTCGTCGGTGGGACGGCGCCGCACGACGTCAGCAGGTTCTCGAGCGCCGCCTTCTCGTCGGCGTCGACCGACAGGTCCCACTCCGCCTTCACCACGACCGTCGTGCGCGCCCAGAGGCAGTTGGCGTCGGACCGGCTCGGGAACCAACTCGCCGCGTCGCGGTCGCTCTTGCGGAGGTTCGACGTCTCGGTCACGGCCAGGAGGTTGGCCCGGTCGTCGGCGAACTCGTCCCGCTTCGACGCCGACCAACCGTGCGCACCCGATCGCCACGCCTCGGCCAAGGCGACGACGTGGTCGATGTGGATGAGCGACGTGTCCGACCCACTCGCACCGTCCCACTCCGAGAACCACGAGCCGTCGTCTCGCATCTGCGACGTGAGCACCTCGCAGCGGGTGTCGCAGCCGTCGTGGTCCTCGTCGTCCCAGTGGGGGAAGAGGTCACGGTCGTAGGTGTCGGCGTTCGTCTCGTCGGCGACCGTCAGCGTGTCGAGCAGCGACAGTGCCGAACACCAGCGCCGTCGGTCTACGACCCGATCCGAAGTCCTCCGCCATCGCTTCGGACAAGGGGCCGAACGTGTAGGCGGAACCGAATGCGGTGCCCGAGGCGACACCGGCTCCCGCCGCCACCCCACACGACCGACGCGTGTCCATGTGGACCGGCACAGGTGCAGATGCGACCCGTCATGGAGGCAAGCTGGACGCCAGACCGCAGACGCTGCTCATGAGCCGATGTCGTGATCCCGCTACTCGTCCCATGCCGACGCCAAGTATGCGGCTCGGTCGTAGTGAGAGGGCCCCGATGAATGGTCCAGCGGCTATGCGGCTTGGGGTTGTTTGATTCGGTTGGTGGTCCAGGCCTGGGCGAACTCGCTCGGGGTGAGATCGCCGTGGGCCGAGTGCGGACGGTTCTCGTTGTAGTCGACGCGCCAGTCGCCGATCAGGACTTGGGCCTCGAGCAGGCTGTCGAAGATCCACAGGTTCAACAGCTCGTCACGGAGCCGGGAGTTGAACGACTCGATCCACGCGTTCTGCCACGGCGAGCCGGGGTCGATGAACACACACTCGGTGCCGTTGGCCGCGCACCGCTCGGCGACCACGATCGCGACGAACTCGGGTCCGTTGTCGAACCTGACGAACGCGGGTGCCCGACCCCGTTCGAGGGCGAGGCGGTCGAGGACGGAGACGACATCGTCGGCGGTGATGGAGTGGTCGACACGGATGTCGAGGCACTCGCGGGTGAACTCGTCGATGACGTTGAGCATCTTCACCTGGCGATGGTCGATGGTGTGGTCGAACTGGAAGTCGAGCGCCCACATGGCGTTCGGCGCGATCAGTGACATCGACCCGACGTGGGCCCCGATCCCGGTGAGTCGCTTCTTCTTCGTCTTGGTCGGCACCTGCAGGCCCTCGTCCCGCCACAGCCGGCGGACACGCTTGTTGTTCACCGACCAGCCCTCCTTGCGCAGGCCCTTGGCCGCACGTCGCCAACCCCATCGGGGCCGACGCTTCGCGAACTTCCGCAGCCAGGCGCGTAGCTCGGCCTCATCGTCGGGTGGGACCGGCGATTCCAGCCGCTGTGTCGACCGGTGCTGGCCGACCACTCGACATGCTCGCCGTTCGGAGACCCCGAACCGGGACTGCAACATCGTGGCTGCAGCCCGTTTCCGGTTCGGGGTCAGAAGTTTCCCTCCGCCAGCTCCTTGAGCATCGCCTTGTCCAGCTCGGCCTCGGCGAGGAGCTTCTTCAGTCGGGCGTTTTCGCCCTCGAGCTCCTTGAGCCGCTTGGCGTCGTCGGCCTTCATGCCTCCGTACTGGGCGAGCCACCGAGCCCAGGTCGACTCGGCGATCTCGAACTGGCGGCACACCTCCTCGACGTCCATGCCACCGGCCAGCAGCTTGTGGCCTTCAGCGAGCTTGCGGAT
>JAPKDO010000212.1 GCA_028822535.1 Acidimicrobiales bacterium | reverse complement strand
CGGCAAGCTCATCGACGGTCTCGCCGGATCGGACACGACGGTGATCGTCGCGTCCCCCTCGGCCCCTCGGAGCGCTGAGTCGCTCGGCGTGTTCGCCATTCGGGCGATGGACGACGAGCGATCGACCGGCGGGCTCGCACAGTCGGGGACGACGCGACGAGCGGGATACATCACGCTGCCGGACGTTGCCCCCACGATCCTCCGGCTCCTCGACATCGACCAGCCGAGCGAGATGACCGGCACCGTCATCGACACCGTCGCCGACGTTCAGGTCGACGATGCCCGATTCCGGTTGTACGCCGACGCCACCGAGAAGGCGATCTTCCGAGATGCCGCGACCGGTCCGATCAGCGTGGTCTTCGTGATCGCCCAGATCCTCGCCTACGGCCTGGCCGCCGTCGCGGTCTCGCGACGCCGTCGATGGGTCGGTCCCGTCTCGTTCCTGGCGCTGACGGTCCTCGCCACGCCGACCATCGGCTTCGCCGTCGGGGCGCTCGACGTCCGCGATGCGGACCTGTTGACCTATGGCGTCGGGATCTTCGGCGGCGCTGTCGCCCTCGCTGCCGTTGCGGAGGCGTTCGCGATCGTGGTCGCCCGTCGCTGGCCCCGCACGAGAGCGATGGTCGCACCGCTGTCGCTCGTCGCCCTGAACTGGCTGTTGCTGGTCGTCGACGTGACGACGGGCGGCCGACTGCAAATCAACACGGTCTTCGGCTACTCGCCGATCGTGGCCGGGCGTTTCGCCGGATTCGGCAACCTCGCGTTCGCCCTGATCGCTGTCGGCGCGACCGTCGTGGCCTGTGGGACATGGGCCGCGTACCGACTCGCCCGTGCTCGGGTCGACGGGTCGGCGCGACTGCACGGGAAGGCTGCCGCCGTCATGGCGGTGTTCCTCGCGTTCACGGTCGTGGTCGACGGCTTCCCGGCATGGGGATCCGACGTCGGGGGCGTCCTGGCCACGGTCCCGGCGTTCACGGTCCTCGTCCTGGTCGCGATGGGAATCCGCCTCGACCTCCGCCGCGGCGCACTGATCGGCGCGGCCACGGTCGTGGTCCTCGGTCTGTTCGCCGCGCTCGACCTGGCTCGTCCGGAGTCCGATCGCACGCATCTGGGCCGTCTCGTCGGCGGGTTGTTCGACAGCGACGGGGGCGGGAGTCTGGGCGACACGTTGCAGCGCAAGGTCAACACCAACATCAACATCCTCACGAGTTCGATCTGGACCCTCACGATCCCGTTCGCACTCGGACTCATGGTGTTCCTGGCGCGACGCGACCGTGGGTTCCTGCGCGATCTGCAAGAGGACGTCCCGGGCATCAAGCCGATGCTCGCCGGCGGTCTCCTCGTGGCGGTGCTCGGGTTCGCACTCAACGACTCGGGCGTCGCGGTGCCCGCGATGATGTTCGCCGTCCTGCTCCCGTACCTCACCTACGTGATCTTGCGATGGGACCCGGCGGAGTCCTGACGCTCGCCGCGGCACTCGGTGCCGTGGGCGGAGCGCTGGCCTGGTTCCTGTTGCGCGACACGTTCGCGCAACCGCTGTTCCTGCGGACCAACGTCCGTGGTGCGGCCGTGCCGGTGGCCGTCGGCATCCTGTTGCCGGTCGTCCTGGTCGCTGCGGCCTCGTTGCTGGTGCTCGCCGACAGCGCCGACTGGTTCGACGTCGCGACCGGTCCTCTGCTCACCACCGTGCTCGGAGCGACCGGGTTCGGGATGCTCGGCCTGCTCGACGACCTCGCCGGCGACGGTTCGTCACGCGGCTTCGCCGGCCACCTGCGGGCCCTCGCCGAACGACGGCTCACGACCGGCGCCGTGAAGCTGTTCGGCGGTGGCGCGGTGGCACTGCTGGTGGCGTCGACGGTGAGCGACGAGCGGCCAGCACGCCTGCTCGCCGATGCTGCGCTGATCGCGCTGTCGGCGAATCTCGCCAACCTGCTCGACCGTGCGCCCGGTCGCGTCGTGAAGTACAGCCTCCTCGCCGCGATCCCGGTGGCCGTCGTCGCCGGCGTCGACGGCCGCCTCGCCGGGGCGGTCGTCGTGCTCGCCTGCGCTGCGGTCCTGATCCTGCCCGACCTGCGCGAGCAGATGTTGCAGGGCGACACCGGCGCCAACGTCCTCGGTTCGACCCTGGGCATCGCCGTCGTGCTCACGACGGCACCGACCACGAGGTCGATCGTCCTCTTCACGGTGCTGGGTCTCAACCTGGTGAGCGAACGGGTGAGCTTCTCGCGCATCATCGAGGCGACCCCGCCGCTGCGGGCGTTCGACCGTCTCGGACGCGTCCGCTGAACCATCGTCGGACGTTCGTCGTCGCGCGATGCGCGGCGACCGGGTGCCTCCGAGGTATGTTGTCATCCCGTGACGAAACACATCTTCGTGACGGGTGGAGTGACCAGTTCCCTCGGTAAGGGACTCACTGCTTCCTCCCTCGGTCGCCTCCTCAAGGCGCGTGGCCTCCGGGTCACGCTCCAGAAGCTCGATCCGTACATCAACGTCGATCCCGGCACGATGAACCCGTTCGAACACGGCGAGGTGTTCGTCACCGACGACGGCGGTGAGACCGACCTCGACCTCGGACACTACGAACGCTTCATCGACGAATCGTTGACGAAGGACTCGAACGCCACGACCGGTTCGATCTACTCGGCGGTCCTCGCCGCCGAACGGCGTGGTGACTACCTGGGCAAGACCGTGCAGGTCATCCCGCACATCACCGACGAGATCAAGCGTCGCATCACCAATGTGGCCGGCGACGACGTCGACGTGGTCATCACCGAGGTCGGCGGCACCGTCGGCGACATCGAGATCCTCCCGTTCCTCGAGGCGATCCGGCAGTTCCGGCTCGACGTGGGGCGGGGCAACGTCTGCTACGTCCACGTCACGTTGGTGCCCTTCATCGGGCCATCGGGGGAGCAGAAGACCAAGCCGACGCAGCACTCGGTCACCGAGCTGCGCAGCCGCGGCATCCAGCCCGACGCGATCGTCGTCCGTTCCGAGGACCCGATTCCCGAGGACCTCAAGAACAAGATCAGCCGTCTGTGCGACGTGCACAGCGACGGTGTCGTCAATGCGGCGGACGCCGGCAACATCTACGAGATCCCGCTCGTGTTGCACGAGGAAGGACTCGATGCCGTCGTCTGCGATGTCCTCCAGATGATCGACGTCCCCGATCCGGATCTCCGGGAGTGGGAGGCGCTGGTCTCGAAGGTGGAGGCCGCCACGAAGCCGGTCCGCATCGGGCTGATCGGCAAATACGTCGCGCTCCAGGATGCGTACCTCTCGGTGGTCGAGGCAGCCAAGCACGGCGGCTTCGAACTCGGGGCCAAGGTCGAGTTCGAATGGATCCAGGCCGAAGAGGTCGAGGGATTGATGGCCGACGGTCGCCTCCGCGACCTGGACGGCATCGTCATCCCCGGCGGCTTCGGTGAGCGTGGTACCGAGGGCAAGATCGCCGCTGCGGCCTACGCCCGAGAAGAGGACATCCCCTGCCTCGGACTGTGTCTCGGCCTGCAGATGATGGTCGTCGACTACGCCCGGAACGTGCTCGGTCTTCCGGCCGCCAACTCCACCGAGATGGAGCCGTCGGCTGCGGACCCGGTCATCACGATCATGCCCAGCCAGCACGACGTCACCGACATGGGCGGCACGATGCGTCTCGGCGCCTACGTGGCGCAGCTCGCCCCTGGTTCCAAGGTCGCCGAGGCCTACGGCTCCACCGTCGTGTCCGAACGGCATCGTCACCGCTACGAGTTCAACCCGAAGTACCGGTCTCGCTTCGATGCCAGTGACCTGTGGCTCTGTGGGGAGTCGCCCGACGGTCGACTGGTCGAGTTCATCGAGCTCCGTGGCCACCCGTTCTGGGTCGGCACGCAGGCTCATCCAGAACTGAAGAGCCGGCCCACCCGTGCGGCTCCGCTGTTCCGGGCGTTCATCGACGCAGCACTGGCGCGTGCCGAAGGGCGCCGCCCCCATCTCTTCGAACTCGACGAGCCCGAGCGGATCGCCGCCGAGAACCGGTGACCGCCGGCGGCTTCCGGCGGCTCGACGAGTCGATCGTTCATCGCGGCTACGCGTTCGAGGCGACCGTCGCTCGCTACGAGGCCCCCGACGGCTCGGAGTTCACCCGCGACGTGGTTCGCCATGTCGGCGCGGTCGCGGTACTGCCCCGACACGACGACGGCACGATCACCGTTGTCCGCCAGTATCGGGCACCGATCGAGGCCGAGCTCATCGAGATCCCGGCCGGGCTCCGCGATGTCGCCGACGAGCCGGCCGAGGAGACCGCCGTGCGCGAGCTCGCCGAGGAGGTCGGTCTCGTCGCCGATCGGGTCGAGCCCCTGTGCCGCTTCCACACCGCGGCGGGTTTCTCCGACGAGGTCGTGCACATCTTCGAGGCCACCGGACTGCGTGCGATCGGCTCCGACGTCCAGGGACCGGAGGAGGAGCACATGACCGTCGAACGGCATTCGATCGACGACCTCGTCGCGATGATCACCGACGGAACGATCACCGATGCCAAGACGATCATCGCGGTGTTGATGGTGGCCCGCTCGACATGACCGAGGCGGAGGGTGTCGAGGCTCCTCCACCGATCGAGGTCGAGGAGTTCCTGACATGGCTGCGTCTCGAGCGCGGTCGGGCCGTCTCCACGGTCGAGGCCTACCGCAGAGACCTCCGCGCCTGGAGCGAGTACTTGCGGAGCATCGGGCGTGCGGTCGTGGCGGTCACCGAGGACGACATCGTCGACTGGCTGCACGCGCTTCGATCCTCCGACCTCGCCCCGTCGACGGTCAAGCGGCGCATCGTCGCCGTCCGGAGTTTGCACCGGTTCCTCGCCGAGGAATCGGTGGTGGACGTCGACGCCGGCGCCGAGGTGACGCCACCGCCGGTTGCCCGTGGCTTGCCCAAGGCGCTGACCGAGGACCAGGTCGGCGGGTTGCTCGACGCGGTGGTCGGTGACGATCCGGTCGCACGACGCGACCGGGCCGTGCTCGAGACCCTGTACGGCACCGGCATCCGGATCTCGGAGCTCGTGGGGATGTCGCTGCGCGACCTCGATCTGCACGATGGCTATCTGCGGGTCATCGGCAAGGGAGACAAGGAACGCATCGTCCCGGTCCTCGGTCAGGCGAACGACGCTTTGGCACGTTGGCTCGAGGTGGACGGCCGTGGCGCCATGATCCCGAAGCGTTGGCGGCGGCGCGACGACGAAGCGGCGATCTTCCTGAACCAACGAGGAGGTCGCCTCGGACGACAAGGTGTCTGGCTCATGGTGAAGGCCTACGGAGCGAGCGCCGGCATCGGCGACCTGTTGACGCCTCACGTGCTCCGGCATTCATGTGCCACGCATCTGCTCGACCACGGTGCCGACATCCGGGCCGTACAGGAGCTGCTGGGGCACGCCTCGATCGGGACGACGCAGGTGTACACGAAGATCTCCGCCGAACGCCTCGTCGACGCCTGGCGACACGCGCACCCGCGCGCCGGATGCCCGCGCTCCGGCTGACGCTCGGAACATCGGCGAAGCGGGCACCCCACTCGTCTACGCTGCGGCCATGTCAGAGGCGCCTCACGATCACGGTCCCGTACGGGACGAGCTCGAACGTGAGCGCGAGCTCCTGGCGAACAAGGTGCACGAGCTCGACGCGAAGGAAGACGACCTCGAGTACGACGGCGGGTTCGCCGACTCTGCGCAGGTCGCGGCCGAGATGGGCGAGAACAAGGTGCTCTACGATCAGCTGCGTCGTGACCTCGACGACATCGAGAAAGCGCTCGCCCGCATGGACGAGGGCACCTACGGCACGTGTGAGGTCTGCGGGACCGACATCGGCGAGGCCCGCCTCGAGGTCATGCCGTCGACCCGGGTCTGCATCGACCACGCCTAGGTCGCATCGCTCGTGAGCGGTCCCGTCCATCTCGCGCAACGCTTCATCGGGTCGTTGTCGCCTCGGCCGCTGGCGGCCGCCGACCACGCATGGGTGGCGAACACGCTGGGACCGGGGGAGTGGCAGCTCTGGGAGCGCATGCCACTGGCGGATCGCAAGCACGCGGCGGGGGTCGCGCGTGAGGTCGATCGGCGACTCGACGACGCGACCGCTGCGGTCCTGGCCGCGGCGTTGTTGCACGATGTCGGCAAGATCGAATCCGGACTCGGGACCCTCGGACGGGTCGCCGCCACGATCCTCGCGGCCGTGTTCGGACGCGCTCGCGCAGCGTCGTGGACCCGTGGGTGGCGTGGCCGAGTCGGGACCTACCTCCGACACCCCGAGATCGGGGCCAGGTTGCTGGAGGAACACGGCGCCGACCCCCTGACGGCTCGATGGGCAGCCGAGCATCACCGTCCAGCCGACTCCTGGACCGTTCCCCGAGCGGTCGCCGAAGTCCTCCACACGGCCGACGACGACTGACCACACTCGCGCGTAGCGTGACCCGGGTGCGGAGCTACACGATCATCGGTCCGGGTGCGATCGGCATCTTGTACGGGGCCCGTCTCCAGGCCGCTGGGCATCCGGTGCACTGGGTCGTCCGGTCCGGGGCCGAGGATGTACGCCGGAGCGGTATACGGGTGGAGAGCCCCGACGGAGACCTGACGATCGCCGGAGCCGACACGTCCATCGTCACCGACCCGGCCGACGCCCCTGCCGCCGACGTCGTCCTGGTGGCCCTGAAGACCACGGCGAACGCGGATCTGGAACGCCTCGTCGGGCCCGCCGTCCGCGACGGTGCGGTCGTCGCGGTGTTCCAGAACGGTCTGGGGGTCGAAGATCGAGCGCGCTCGGCCGTGCCACAGGCCGGGCCCGTGCTGGGTGCGATGTGCTTCGTGTGCGCCCATCGACGCGGCCACGGTGTGTGCGATCACCTCGACTACGGCGCGGTGACGGTCGGGCATCTCGACGACCACGTCGAGGCCGGAGCTGCCGCGGCAGCGCTCGTCGCAGATCTGGAGGAATCCGGCACGGACGCGACGCTCGTCCCCGACCTCGG
>JAPKDO010000211.1 GCA_028822535.1 Acidimicrobiales bacterium | reverse complement strand
CTCTCACCGGAGTTCTCGCTCGCATGACCAGATCGATCATCCCCTCCGATGGCGTCTCGTTCGGAGGCGCCGGCGACACGCTGTCGTTCCCGGCGCCGTCCGATGACCTGTCGCTGTCTCGCCGGCGATTCCTCCAACTCGCTGCGGCGGGCGCCACGGTGAGCGCGATGCCCGGCTGGTTGGCCGACGCCGCCGGCGCCAGCGGGTCCGGGGCCGGGACCGCTTCGGGCAACGGCATCGTGGTACTGGTCATCCTCGACGGCGGGTGCGACGGCCTCCACGTCGTGCCACCGATCGCGGATGGCGCGTACCACGATGCACGGGAGCAGCTCGCCTGGTCGGACCGGACCGCATTGACCCTCGACGACCAGCGGGGGCTCCACCCGGCGCTGTCCAAGCTCAAGACTCGCTACGACGCCGGCGACGTCGCCTTCATCGACGGCGTCGGCAACCCCCAGCGGAACCTGAGCCATTTCTCCTCGATGGCGGACCTCCACCGTGGGGGTGGGGACCAAGCCTTCACCCGGACCGGGTGGGTGGGGCGGTACCTGGACCAGACGGCGGCCGACCCCTTGGCCGCAGTCGCGCTCGGGACTCGCGTGCCGCTGCTGGTACGAGGAGCGACACGATCCGCAGTGACGCTCCCCTGGAAGCTCGACCGCGTCCCAGCGCGCGAGAACTGGTCGATGCCCATGGACGAGGCGCTGACCGCCTGGACCGGGACGACCACCGGGATGGGGACGCTCGCCGACCACGTGGCAGACGCGGCCGCCACCACCATGTCCGACGCCGACGCCCTGCGTGCGGCGTACACGACGGCCGATTTCAGTTCCAGCCTCAGTGGCGAACTGCGACTCTGTGCCGGGCTCATCAACGCCGGCGTCGGCAGCCGAGTGTTCGTCGTCCGCCACGCGCCCTACGACGCGCACAACGGGCAAGCCGTCATGTACGACAAGCGACTCCGGGAACTGGACGACGGGATCGAGACCTTCTTCTCGAACCTCGACGCCGGGATGGCCGACGATGTCACGATGCTCTGCGTCTCGGAGTTCGGGCGCCGCGTTGCCGAGAACGGCGGCGGCGGCACCGATCACGGCAGCGGAAACACCGCCTTCGCCGTTGGGAAGCCTGTTCTCGGCGGCTTCCACGGCACGCTCCCGTCGCTGACGTCGCTCACTGCCGACGGCAACCTGACACACGCGATCGACCAACGTTCGCTCGTCGCCACGGTGCTCGACCGGGTGCTGGGTGCGGAGTCGAGCGAGATCCTCGGTGGATCATTCCCCCACGTCGATTTCCTCGGATCGCCTCGTGCGCCTGCGGACCCTCGGGTCGAGGACATCGATCTGATCCACGTTCCCGTCGTCGCCGACGTGCTCGGTCGTCCACCGACTCCCGACGAGGCCGACGTCTTGCGTCTGCTCCGGGCGTTCTTCGGCCGGGAACCGGACGGCGCCACCGCCGAGGCGACCTTGCAGGCCCGAGCGACGGGCGCGTCCATGGCCTCGATCGCCGACTCGCTCGCAGCCACACCCGAGTTCGACAACCGGTACGGCGCGCTCTCGGACATCGACTTCGTCGAGGTCCTGCACCAGACCCTGGTCGGACGATCGGCGAACCAGGACGAACAACGCGACCTGGTCGCCAGGCTCGAGTCGGGTGCCCTCGGCCGTTCGGACGTCGTCCGCATGCTGTCCGCCAGCGCGGAGTACCGCAGTCGATTCCCGTACAGCGCGACACCAGGCTGGTCCCCGAGCGGCCGGGCTCGGAAGGTCGGCGTGCTCGCACGATCCGGCGCGTGACCGACGCCGAGGTCACACCCGCACATACTTGACCGAACGGTCAAGTAACGGTCAGGCTCTCCGGATGACGGAGCTGCGGGCCACGCACGAGAGCACGGTCACCGAGGACCAGATCGATCATCTGGGCCACATGAACGTCCGCTATTACGGCGTCAACGCGCAGCGCGGGACCGCAGCGATGGCCGGCGAACTCGGACTCGATCGCCAGCATCTGCGTCTCGACGATCTCTACACCCGACATCACCGCGAGCAGATGCTCGACACGGCGCTCGCCGTGCGCAGCGGACTCGTCGACGTACAGCCCAACCGCGTCCGGATCTACCACGAGCTCGTCGACGTCGATTCGGACGTCCTTGCGGCCACGTTCGTGCACGGCCTGACGCCGCTGGACGACGACGGAGCGCCGTGCGACCTCACCGACGCTGTCGTCGAGCGCCTTCGAGGCGACCTCGGCGACATCCCAGCGCACGGCGCCAGCCGGACCATCGACCTCGACGCCGACCCGATGTTCGCTGCGCCCACGCTCGAGGGTGTGCGCGCTCGCGGCCTCGAGATGCGCAAGCCACGTCTCGTAACCCCCGACGAATGTGGGAGCGACGGCTTCGTCACGCCGGATCTCGCCCCGATGCTGACCTGGGCGGGCACGCCCGTCGGGCGCGGCATCCGCGGCGACAAGCTGCACGACGGCCCGAACGGCGAGAAGATGGGGTGGGCGGCGATGGAGACGCGCATGCTCACTCTCCGCCTCCCGAAGGTCGGCGACCGGATCGAATCGTTCGGCGCCCTCATCGGCATGGCCGACAAGACGACGCATCGCGTCCACTGGACGTTCGACGTCGAGCGGGGTGACCTGCTCACGAGCTTCGAGACCGTGAGCCTCGCCTTCGACACCATCGGGCGTCGCCCCATGTCCATCCCGCAGTGGATCCGCGACGGCGAGGCCGCCTCGCTGCATCCCGACCTCGCGCCACGCGCCTGCGCCTGAATCCGAACTCCCCATCCGCAACACAAACCCGAGAGAAGGACCTGACCATGTCGATCGCCATCACCGAGGAACACCAGTCGCTCGCCGAGACCGTGCGCGACTTCGTCGCCAAGCGGGATGCCCGCAGCGCTGCCCGTGAGCTGCTCGAAGCCACCGAGGAGTCCGCTCCCTCGTTCTGGGGCGACCTCGCCCAGCTCGGCTGGCTCGGGCTCCATGTCGCCGAGGAGCACGGCGGCTCCGGGTACGGACTCGAGGAACTCGTCATCGTGGCCGAGGAACTCGGTCGGGCCGTCACTCCCGGCCCGTTCGTCCCGACGGTGATCGCGAGCGCCCTCCTGTCGGCCGCCGACGACGATGCCGCCGCCAAGCAGTTCCTGCCCGGCCTGTCCGACGGCTCGATCACCGCCGGCATCGCGACCGCCTCGTCGGTCACCGCCAGCGGCGGATCGGTCTCCGGCGACGCCGTCGTGCTCGGTGGCGGACTCGCGTCGATCCTCGTCGTTCCTGCCGGCGACGACGTCGCCATCGTCGAGGTCGGCGAGGGCGTCACCGTCGACACCCCCGAGAACCTCGACCCCACGCGCCGCTCTTCCCGCGTCTCCTTCGCCGGCGCCACGGCCACCATCGTGTCCGGCGCTGCGTCGACGCTCACCGACGTCGCCCGCATCCTGCTGTCGGCCGAGGCCGTGGGCATGGCCCGCGAGTGCACCGAGATGGCCGCCGACTACGCACGCGAGCGTCATCAGTTCGGCCGACCGATCGCCATGTTCCAGGGCGTGAAGCACCACTGCGCCAACATGGTCGTGGCAACCGAACTCGCCACCAGCGCCGTGTGGGACGCCGCACGCGCTGCGACCACCGGTGGCGACCAGCGCCGGTACGCCGCTGCCGTCGCAGCGACGCTCGCCGCCCCAGCCGCCGATCTGTGCGCCAACCTGTCGACGCAGGTCCACGGCGGCATCGCCATCACCTGGGAGCACGACGCCCACCTGTTCATGCGCCGGGCCACCACCCTGTTGAACTTCATCGATGCCGACGGCGCCGCCGCCGACCTCACCGACCTCGCCCGCGACGGCGTGGAGCGCGCCAAGGCGATCGAGCTGCCGCCGGAAGCCGAGGCCATCCGCGACGAGGTGAAGGCCTTCGCCGAGTCGATCAAGGACCTCTCCGCCGAGGAACAGCGCACGAAGCTGATCGAGACCGGCTACGTCATGCCGCAGTGGCCCAAGCCCTACGGGCGGGCCGCCGGCGCCGTCGAACAGCTCGTCATCCAGGAGGAGTTCGCTGCCGCAGGGGTCAAGCGCCCCGCCTACGGCATCACCGCCTGGAACATCCTGACGATCATCCAGCACGGCAACCAGGACCAGCTCGACCGTTGGGTCGAGCCCGCCTTGAACCAGGACGTCATCTGGTGCCAGCTGTTCTCGGAGCCCGACGCGGGTTCCGACGCCGCCGGCGTCAAGACGAAGGCCACCCGTGTCGACGGCGGCTGGCTCGTCAACGGTCAAAAGGTCTGGACCTCGGGCGCCCACGTGTCGGGCATGGGGTTCGCCACCGTGCGCACCGACCCCGACGTGCCGAAGCACCAGGGCATCACGATGATGGCCATCGACATGCACGCCGAAGGCGTCGAGGTCCGTCCGCTGAAGATGACCTCGGGCAACTCGGAGTTCAACGAGGTCTTCTTCAACGACGTGTTCGTCCCCGACGACGACGTCGTCGGCCCGGTCGACGGCGGCTGGACCGTGGCCCGTTCGACGCTCGGCAACGAGTCCGTGTCGATCGGTAGCGGCGGTGGCGGCATGTCCGTGCCCGGCGCCTCGATGATCGCCCCGTTCGATGCCAACCCCGACCGCCTCTCCGGCGGCGCCGCACGCATCGGCCGTTACATCGCCGACCATCAGGCCATGGACCTGCTCAACCTCCGCGCCGCCAACCGTGCGGTCTCGGGCGGCGAGCCCGGCCCCGAGGGTGCGATGACCAAGCTCGTGTTGTCGGAGATCGGCCACGAGGCGGCCGCGATCCTCACCGAACTCAACGGCCCCGACTCGGTGTTCATGGACGGTGCCGGTGGGATGAGCAATCTGCTCGTCCTCATGCACCGCGGCATGTCGATCGCCGGCGGTACGTCCGAGATCAAGCGCAACCAGATCGGCGAGCGGATCCTGGGCCTCCCACGCGATCCCCTCATCAAGTAGCGGCGATTCCGAGGGCGGCGCTCAGCCGTCCGTGTGTAGGTGGGCGCGCTGGCCGTCCTGGTCGAAGACCATGATCACTTCGGCCGGTGCGTCCAGCGCGTCGATCGCGTGTGGGGTCATGGTCGAGAACTCGGCCGCCTCGCCCTCCTCGACATCCCCGATGCCGTCCTGCGGGCTCGCCGAGCCGGTTGAGTCAGGAGCGCTCGGCGAGCGCCGGACCGAGCGTCGCGACCTGCGCGTTCCGGAACGCTCGGGAGACGGAGCTGCCCCAACGCAGCGCGTCGAAGGCGTGGTAGGCCCCGTCGACCACCTCGACCTCGCAGGGCACGCCTGCGGCCCGGAGTCGCTCGGCGTACGCCAGGTCCTCGTCGTGGAAGAGGTCGAAGGACCCGACCCCGATCCACGCCGGCGGCAACCCAGCGAGGTCCTCGGCTCGAGCCGGCGCTGCCTGCGGATCGATGTCCGCAGCCCCGGGGGTCTGCCCGAGGTAGGCCTCCCAGCCCCACCGGTTGGACCGCTCGTCCCAGATCCGGAACCGCTCCGGGTCGGGCTGCGCTCGGCTGGTCGTGCGGTCGTCGAGCATCGGATAGACGAGCAGCTGGAAGACCGGATCGACCGCGGCGCGCTCGCGGGCCAGGAGTGCGAGCCCAGCCGCGAGGCCACCCCCGGCACTGGCGCCACCGATGGCGATCCGCTCCTCGTCCACGTCGTCGCGTCCGGCGAGCCACACGAGTGCGTCGTGGCAGTCGTGCAGGCCGGCCGGGAACGGATGCTCGGGGGCGAGGCGATAGTCGGGCACCGCGACGACCGCCCCCAACTGGTCGGCGTAGTACCGCGCGAGCTTGTCCTCCTGGATGGGATGGCCCAGCACATAGCCGCCACCGTGGATCCACAGGAGTGCGGGGAACGGACCGTCGCCTGCTCCCGTCGGACGATGGACGCGCACGGTCCGCTCGGAGACCTCGACGAGCTCGCCGTTCTCCGGAGCGGGCCGACGTTCCAGAAGCGGCGTCGCCAGCCTCGAGATCCGCCGGATCCAGTTGCGCCCGACACCCTTGGGCAGGAAGCGACTCGCCGATCCGAGTTCGGCATTGAACGAAGGCTCTGTCATGCACGGGACGGTAGTGGCGACGACGCGCCCGCGAGACTGATCGCATGGCCGCTCCCGATGCACCCGACCTCCATCCCGACGTCGCCGTACTGGCCCCGCTGTTGGGGACCTGGTCCGGGGGTGGCCATGGCGAGTACCCGACGATCGATTCGTTCGACTACGTGGAGACGGCGACCTTCGGCCACGTCGGCAAGCCCTTCGTCGCCTATCAGCAGCGAACGATGCACGCCGACGATGGACGGCCGCTGCACGCCGAGTCGGGCTACCTGCGTATCCCCTCGCCCGGCCGGATCGAGTTGGTGCTCTCCCACCCGACCGGGATCGTCGAGGTCGGTGAGGGGACCATCGACGAGGGGCGCATCGCGCTCCGGACCACGTCGGTGGCGGGTTCTGCGTCCGCCAAGGAGGTCGAGTCCGTGGAACGTGACCTGGTCATCGCCGGGGACGAACTCCGCTACGACGTCCGGATGGCCGCGGTCGGCGTACCGATGACACACCATCTGTCCGCGACGCTCCGACGCGCCTGACGGACAGCACATCACCGACGGCGTCTCCCTCCCCCAGGCGCTGACCTCAGGTCGCTCGTGGGCGGAATGGTCCAGACTCCATTGCGAGGCCGCCGAAGAACCGGTCGTCGGTCCGGCCGTCCGAGGTTCGGCGCGTTCGCACACGTATGTCGGAGCAACGCGCCGAACGGCGCGTTGACCAGTCTTCCCAGTTCGAGGTTCGGCGCGTAGACACAGCCATACCGAGGGACCGCGCCGATCGGCGCGTTCCCACGCTCTCACCAGAGAGGCTTCGATAGCGCTGGGGCCTCGTGGGACGGGCGTGGGGGTCGGCGGCGTGGCGAGCGACTCGTTGCGTGTGACGTCCGGACGGAGCGACCC
>JAPKDO010000210.1 GCA_028822535.1 Acidimicrobiales bacterium | reverse complement strand
CCGAAGGATGGATCGAGGCTGGTGTCGACGGGGTCGTCGTCCGTTCCTCGTCCCAAGTCGTGACGGTGTGCGATCGTGTCGACGTGCCCGTCGGTGTTCCGGTGTCCCGAACCACGTCTGGTCTCGACTCGATCGAGTTCGCGCCGGGGTCGACGGTTCCCGCGGTCGGTCCGATCGCCGAGCGCGGCCCCGCCCGCATCGGCCGCCTGACGGCGGCGTTCGAAGCCGGCCGCCGAGCCCTGCTGGTCGATCACCCGGAAACGGTCCCGGCTGACCGGCGTGTGATCGAGGTGCTGTCCCGTCTGGTCACCGCCAGGGCCGTCCTCGATGGCGGGAGGTCCCGATGACGCCGTGCATCATGCTCACCGGCGGGGATCCGATTCTCTTGTCGAGCGCTCGCACCGAACTGGTGGCCGAACTGGTCGGTGACGGCGACGCCTCGCTCATGGTCGCCGAACTCGCCGACGACGAGTTCGAGATGCGCGAGTTGGTCGACGCAGCCCAGACGGCACCGTTCCTCACCGACCGTCGGGTCGTCGTCGGCTGCGGGATGGGCCGGTTCAAGGCCGCCGACGTGGCCCCGTTGCTCGCCTACCTTGCCGATCCCCTCGACACGAACGTGTTGGTCCTCGAGTGGGGTTCGACGAGCGGGGGTGGGCCGAAGTCGGTTCGCGATGCTGTCAAGGCCTGCGGCGGGGAGATCCGCCCGACCGGACCCGGCCGCAAGCTCGACGACTGGGCGACCCAGCAACTGGCCGATGCCGGTCTCAAGCCGGATCGTGCGGCGATGCGGATGCTCGTCGACTGGCTCGGCGACGACGGCGGCAAGCTCCCCGGTCTGGTGTCGATCCTGGTTTCCACCTACGGCGAGGGAGCGAAGCCCTCCGTGGCCGACATCGAGCCGTTCCTGGGCGATGCCGGGGGCGTCCCGCCCTGGGATCTGACGGACGCCATCGACAACGGCGACATCCCCGGTTCGATCACGGCGTTGACCCGCATGCTCAACGCCGGTCGTCACCCGTTGCAGATCATGTCGACGCTGCACGCCCACTTCCAGAAGATCCTGCGTCTCGACGGGGCCGGCGTCGCAGGGGAGAAGGAGGCCGCAGCGCTGCTCGGCCTCAAGGGGAAGTCGACGTTCCCGGCCAAGAAGGCGATGAACCAGTCGCGGCGACTCGGGAGCGAGAACGTCCGACGGTCGATCCAGTTGCTGGCGGCGACCGATCTCGAGTTGCGGGGGACGATCGACTGGCCCGAGTCGCTCAAGCTCGAGGTGCTCGTCGCCCGTCTGGCGCGCATCGCTCGCGCCGCCAGATGAACACGGCCCGTTGAACACGGCCAGATGAACACGGCCAGCTAGACGCGAAACGAGCCCCCGGAGGGGCTCGTCGTGGACTGCGATTGCTCCCCATGGGGAGCGGGCAGGTCAGGCGTCGGCGCCGGCTTCGATGCGTCGCACCTGCTTGATGAGGCGGGACTTCTGGCGGGCGGCCGTGTTCTTGTGGAGGACACCCTTGGAGGTCGCGGAGTCGATGCGGCGGATGGCGGCCTGCAACTTCTCGGCGGAGTCCTCGCCGGCCTCGGCGGCGGCGAGCGCAGCCTTGGTGCGGGTGTGGATCTCGGAACGAACGGTCTTGTTGCGCACGCGGCGCTTCTCGTTCTGGCGGTTGCGCTTGATCTGGCTCTTGATGTTGGCCATGTTGACCTCGGGTCGACTCTTTGCTGGAGAACTGATGCGGTGCCCGACCGGCGGGCACGGGAACAGGAAACGGTAGCGCTTCTGTCCGTGGGTGCGACAATCTTCGCCATGGACCTCTGCTGGGGCGAGCGAGCGGTGATCGACGCCGCCGGCGTGTCGATCCACGTCGAGCGGGCCGGTGCCGCCGCCGACGACGGCACCGGGCCGGTGATCGCGGGTCTCCACGGCTTCGCTTCCGGGACCTTCACGTGGGCGGGGGTCGCCCCCCGGTTGACGGACCGGTGGCCGGTCGTGGCGTGGGACCGGCCGCCCTTCGGGCGCAGCGAACGACCGCCGGTCCGCCGCGGTCAGCCGGATCCCTATGCCGAGCCGAGGGTGTTGGAACAGGCCGAAGCCGTGCTTCGAGCGCTCGCCCCGGACCGACCGGTCGTGCTCGTCGGCCACTCCGCAGGCACGGTGGTGGCCACGGCGCTGGCTCGTGCGGAAAGCATCGACATCGTCGGCGTCGTGTTGATCGCCCCGGCTCTCGACGGTGCGCCCCCGGCGATCGTCGGACGCTTGGCCTCCCTTCCCGGTGCGTCAGCGCTCGGGAGTCGTGCCCTCCGGCTCGCCGTTCGTGGCGCAGCCCCCGCCATCCGGCACGCTGGTCGACACCGCACCCCGCTGCTCGATGCCACGGCAGACGAGACCGCACGCACCCTGCGCCGTCCCGGCACCGCCGAAGGGCTGTGGCACCTCACGTCGACGTGGTCGCCACCGCCACCGCTCGACGAACTCCAGCCGCTGGGCGTACCGACCATGGTGATCGGCGGCGCCGACGATCGGATCTCGTCGCCGTCGTCGACCGAGGTGGTGGCCGAGCGGCTGGGCGCCGACCTGCACGTGCTGGACGGGGTCGGCCACGCAGCGCACGAGCAGGTTCCCGTCGTGGTCGCCGACCTCGTCGCCGGGTTCGTGGCCGAGTCCGCGGAGGGTCTCGGCGGTGAACGCGACAAGTAGCGTGGTCGGTTCCCATGTCCGCGCCCCGCAACTCGCAGATCCCACTCGATCGCATCCGCAACATCGCGATCATCGCCCACATCGATCACGGCAAGACGACGCTGTCGGACCGCCTGCTCGAGATCACCGGCGCGGTCGAGTCGCGGGACATGAAGGCGCAGTTCCTCGACTCGATGGACATCGAGCGGGAACGTGGCATCACGATCAAGCTGCAGTCGGTCCGCCTGGAGTGGAAGGGCCACGTCATCAACCTCATCGACACGCCCGGCCACGTCGACTTCGGGTACGAGGTGTCGCGGTCGCTGGCCGCGTGTGAGGGGGTCGTGCTCCTCGTCGACGCCTCGCAGGGAATCGAGGCCCAGACGCTGGCCAACTGCTACCAGGCGCTCGAACACGATCTCGAGATCATCGCGGTGCTCAACAAGATCGATCTGCCGGCCGCGGAGCCGGACCGGGTGGCCGAGGAGATCGAGTCGGTCCTCGGTCTCGATGCCGCCGACATCCTCAACGTGTCGGGCAAGACCGGCGACGGCGTCCCTGCGTTGCTCGACGACATCATCGACAAGATCCCGCCGCCGGTCGGTGATGCCGACGCACCGCTGCGTGCGCTGATCTTCGATTCGCACTACGACACGTACCGAGGTGTGGTCTCCTCCGTCCGTGTCATGGACGGCACGATGCGCAGCGGCGAGAAGCTTCGCTTCATGCAGGCCCGGGCCACGCACGACGCCGACGAGATCGGCGTGCGCAACCCGGTTCCGACCGCCGTCGATGCCCTCGGGCCTGGTGAGACCGGCTACCTGATCGCCGGCATCAAGGACGTGGCCGAGGCCCGCTCGGGCGAGACGGTCACCACCGTCAGCCACGGCGCCGACGACGCCTTGTCGGGGTACCAGGACCCGAAGCCCATGGTGTTCGCCGGCCTCTATCCGGTGGACGGCGACGAGTACTCCGACCTGCGCGACAGCCTCGAGAAGCTCCGGCTCAACGATGGCTCGTTCACCTACGAACCCGAGACCTCCCAAGCGCTCGGGTTCGGTTTCCGGTGCGGCTTCCTCGGGATGCTCCACATGGAGATCATCCGCGAACGCCTCTCGCGCGAGTTCGACCTCAACCTGATCATCACCGCGCCGTCCGTGGCGTACGAGGTCGTCACCACGGCCGGCGAGCGCATCGAGGTCGACAACCCGTCCGACCTCCCCGCACCGACCGAGATGGACTGGATCGAGGAACCGATGTTCCAGATCTCGATCCTGACCCCGGCCGAATACATGGGACCGATCATCGAGCTCTGCGAGATGCGCCGGGGCGAGCAGACTCGCATCGAGTACCTGTCGCCCGAGCGCGTCGAGGTGACCTACAAGATCCCGCTGGCGGAGGTCGTCCGCGACTTCTTCGATCAACTGAAGTCACGCACCCAGGGGTACGCCAGCCTCGACTACGAACTGATCGGCTATGAGCGAGCGGACCTCGTGCGTGTCGACGTGCTCCTCAACAGCGTCGCTGCCGACGCGTTCTCGTCGATCGTCCACCGAGACAAGGCGTACGACTACGGCTCCAAGATGGCCGAGAAGCTCAAGGAGCTGATCCCGCGGCAGATGTTCGACGTGCCGATCCAGGCGGCCATCGGCGGCAAGATCATCGCCCGAGAGACGGTGAAGGCGAAGCGCAAGGACGTCCTCGCCAAGTGCTACGGCGGCGACATCACCCGCAAGCGCAAGCTGCTCGAGAAGCAGAAGGAAGGCAAGAAGAAGGCCAAGAACATCGGCCGCGTCGAGGTGCCCCAGGAGGCGTTCGTCTCCGCCCTCCGTCTCGACGATTGAACCCGATCGACGATTCCGCACCGAGCCGCGAGGCTGGACCCGTGGACGACGACCGCCGAAGGCGAATCGGCACGCTCGCCGGGTTCTGCGCCTACGGGTTGTGGGGGATCTTTCCCCTCGTCTTCAACCTGATCGACGAGGTCGCGCCGCTCGAGATCTTGTTCCACCGGGTTGTGTGGTCGCTGCTCGTCGTGCTGATCGTCCTCGCCGTCCAGCGCCGGTTCCCCGAACTCCGCGCCGTGGTGGCCTCACGTCGTCACGTCCGACTGTTGGCGGCGGCCGCAGTCTTCATCTCGATCAACTGGCTGACCTACATCTGGGCGGTGAACAACGGTCACGTCCTCGATGCGGCGCTCGGCTACTACGTCAACCCGCTGATCACCGTTGCGCTCGGTGTGCTGGTACTGGGCGAGCGGCTCCGCCGGGCACAGAAGGTCGCGCTGGGCTTCGGTACATCGGCGGTCGTCGTGCTGACGGTCGCCAACGGGGCCGTGCCGTGGATCGCGCTCGTGCTGGCGTGTTCGTTCGCCACGTACGGCTATCTGAAGAAGTCGGCCGACGTGGCAGCGTTGCCGTCACTCGCCGTCGAGACCGCAGTGCTCAGCCCGCTGGCGTTGATCGGTCTCGCCGTGTTCCAGGGCCGGGGCGACCTGTCGTTCGTCCACGGTTCGGCTGGTCGCGACGCGATCCTCGTCGGCCTCGGCGTGGTGACCGCCGTGCCGCTGCTGCTCTTCGCCACGGCGGCGACCCGCATCCCGCTCTCGCTGTTGGGCCTGCTCCAGTACGTCACGCCGACCATGCAGTTGCTCTGTGGCGTGTTGATCCTCGACGAGGACCTCCCGCCCGAGCGTCTCGTCGGCTTCGTGCTCGTCTGGGTCGCACTGACCGTGCTGGCGACGGACGCGATCGGGAACGAGCGCCGCTCCCGCCGTGCTGCCGCCCTGGCCACCACCACCTGACCCCCGAGCGTCTGGGTCCGCGAATCGACCTTCCGTGGTCGATTCAGGGACCCAGAATCGCCTGTAGTCGGGATCGGGCTCGGGTCAGGCCGACGCGGCCGAGAGTGCCTGGTCGAGGTCGGCGATGATGTCGGCCGCGTCCTCGATGCCGATGGAGAGGCGGACCACGTCCTTGCCTGCGCCGGCGGCCTCGAGCTGGTCGTCGGCGAGCTGGCGATGGGTGGTCGAGGCCGGGTGGATCACGAGCGAGCGAGTGTCGCCCAGGTTCGCGACGTGCTTGAACATCTGCAGCGAGTCGACGAGCTTCACGCAGGCGTCGTAGCCGCCCTTCAACGAAATCGTGAACAGCGCGCCGGCACCGTTGGGGAGCAGACGTTCGGCCCGGTCCGCGTACGGCGACGACGGCAGGCCGGCGTAGTTGACCGCGCTGATCCGGTCGTCGTTGTCGAGCCAGGTGGCGACCTCGACAGCGTTGTCGACGTGCTTGCGCATCCGCAGGCTCAGCGTCTCGATCCCGAGCAGCGTGTAGTGCGCGCCCTGCGCGTTCATCGTCATTCCAAGGTCGCGGAGGCCGATTGCGATGCCGTGGAACGTGAACGCCATCGCGCCGAGGGCCTCATGGAACACCAGACCGTGGTAGGCGGGCTCGGGCTGGGAGAGGGACGGGAACTTGTCCGAGGCCGACCAGTCGAACTGGCCGGAGTCGACGACGACGCCACCGGTGACGGTGCCATTGCCGGTCAGGTACTTGGTGGCGGAGTTCACGACCAGGGTCGCGCCGTGCTCGATCGGCCGGCACAGGTACGCCGTGGCCGAGGTGTTGTCGACGATCAGCGGGATCCCGGCGTCGTCAGCGATCGCGGCGACGGCCGGCAGGTCGGTGATGTAGCCACCGGGGTTGGCGATCGTCTCGCAGAAGATGGCGCGGGTGTCGTCGTCGATGGCAGCGGCGATGGCGGCGGTGTCGTCGAAGTCGACGAAGGTTGCCGACCACCCGAATCGCTTGATGGTCTGTGACATCTGGGTGATCGAGCCGCCGTAGAGACGGGTCGAGACGATGACGTTCTTGCCGGGACCCATGAGCGGGAAGAGCGCGAGGATCTGGGCGGCGTGACCGGACGAGCACGCGACGGCACCGGCGCCGCCTTCGATCGCGGCAACGCGGTTCTGCAGCGCCCAGACGGTCGGGTTGGTGAGCCGGGAGTAGATCATTCCGACCTCTTCGAGGTTGAAGAGGCGTGCGGCGTGGTCGGCGTCGTCGAACTCGAACGAGGTCGTCTGGAAGATGGGTGGCTGGACGGCGCCCATCGGGTTCTTCTCGCTGCCACCGTGCAACAGGGTGGTGTCGAAGCCGGGCTGTGGTGCGTCGCTCATTGCGGGGTCCTCGTGTCGAGATGGCGGGATTCGGACGGGGGCGACAGTACGCGCCGGATGTCACAACGCGGGAGCGATGACCGGGACGGATGTCGGGTATGTGCGTTCTCGTGAACCGATTCGAGGCACGAAACATCTCCGAAGCCGTGGTCCCGGCGCCCGT
>JAPKDO010000209.1 GCA_028822535.1 Acidimicrobiales bacterium | reverse complement strand
ACAGCGCTTGGAACAGCAGGTGGACTCGCATTCGTGCGTGGCCGACGACCGGGGCACGACGGTGGGGGACCTGATGGTCATGGTCTCGCCGAATACACCTACCGGTCGCCTGGTGTCAGGTAGAACCACATCGGCTGCGGCGCTTCCTGTTCCTGCATCGCCACGCGGGCGGCCATCATCACCTTGCCGGTTTCGGTCTGATCGAGGAACCAGCGGGTACTGGCCCACGCCGCGGGGGCGTGGTCGACCATCGCCAGCGCGGCGGTCTCGTAGTAGCTGCGGATGTCGTGGCTGACCCGCATCGGCATGCCCGGGATGCCGGCTTCCGCCCACGGGGTGCCTTCCGTGATGCGGATGAACGACTCGATCGCGGCCGGGATGTCGTCGGCGGCCACGACCCGGCCCGCTCCGAACCGGCCGTTGCTCATCTTGACGCCGCGGTCGTAGGCGGCGCGGAGCCCGCGGGACTCGTCGACGGCCGGATGTGCGTCGGGATCGTGCCGTGGGGGCAGGGGGCAAGCGAGCATCTCGTCGCCGCTGTCGGGTATCGCTTCGTCGAACTCTGCGAACACGGGCTCGGTGGAGTCCAGCAGGGCGAACGCGGCGGCCAGCACGCGGTGCTGGAAATCCGGATCGCCGGGCTTGCCGAGGGGTCGGCCGAGTGGGAAGTCGCACCACAGGCCGCGTGGTGGAGCGGTGCTCTCGATCTGCTTGCGGATCGATCCGAGCGCGACGGTTGCCATCCCCTCGGCTTCGAAGACGTGGGCGAGCGTACTCACGGTACGCGTGCAGAGCGGTCAAACAGGGGTGAGCAGAACGACGTCGACGCCCTGCTCGCGCAGCCACTTGGCGCCGGCCGGACCGGAGTCCATCTGGATGGTCGACAGGTCGAACTGGTTGCCGGCGTACGCCATGTGCTGGTCGGCAACCCGGCCGATCACGCCGCGCTCGGCCAATTCGTCGAGCCGATCGAGTGGGAACACCGTGTTCATGTCGTAGGCGAATCCGGCGCCGTCGAAGTTGGGGCTCCAGTGACCGGTGACGTAGTCGCGCCGCCTGCCGTCGAGGATGCGATAGCCCGTGTCCATCACCTCGAAGTCGTCCTGGTCGGGGTGATGCAGCGACGCACTCGTCACGATCGCTACCGTCGCCTCCGACAGCGGTGGGGGCGTCGTGAACGCCGTCGTCTCGAAGTCGGGAGCCGGCAGGCCCTCGGTCATTGTCTTGATGTCGGAGTCGGCCATCAGATGAGTCTCTTCCATGTCGTGGCGTCCCCGCCATCTGCTCCTGCAGCGGCTCGGGGCAGCGGGTGGTCAGTCGTCGGGGAGCAGTCGGTCGATGCCATCGGTCCAGGCTCGCTTGGTGCTGGCGATCGACTCGTCGTGACTCACGCGGAATGTGTGCCACGACTCGACCGAGGTCATCAGTCCGAGAGTCGCGACCATCGCGTCGCGCTGCGCCGCTGGAAGCGACTGCAGTTGACGGTCGAAGTGGATCCGGGCCTGATCAGCCATCACCTTCCGGGTGGTGTGGACCACTTCCGCGGCCCCGGCGTCGCGCACCGACGCCGCCCGCTGGAACAACTCGAGCGGATGCAGCGTCTCGTGGAGGTCGAGCCGGGCCGTCACGAAGACACCGATGCGCTTGCGACGTGAACCCTCCCCGATCCCCGGGATCGTGAAGAGGTTGGGGAACCGGTCGAGCACGCGGGCCATCGCGTCGTGCCGCAGTTCGTCGAGGTTCGAGAAGTAGCGGTACAGGGTCGCGATCGAGAGGTCGGCACGGTTCGCGACCTCCTCCGGCCTCGGCATCCGACCCTCCAGGACAAGGTCAATGAACGCATCAATGGCCTGGGCTC
This sequence comes from Acidimicrobiales bacterium, assembly GCA_028822535.1. GTDB lineage: Bacteria > Actinomycetota > Acidimicrobiia > Acidimicrobiales > Salinilacustritrichaceae > Salinilacustrithrix. The sequence continues at coordinate 5,175 of JAPKDO010000209.1, read as the reverse complement.
GTCGCTCGGTCGGCGGTGGCCGGCGGGTTGCAGTGGAAGTGTCGGACACGGGCTTTCCTCACAGTGAGAGTTCTACTACCATACATCGAGAGTAGAACTCTCAAGTTCATGCTTCGGGAAACGAGCTCAACGGGCTCATGGTCGACAAAGGGGAAAGCATGTCCGAGCAGCCGATCGTGGGTCGTACGTTCAAGGAGTCGACTCCGGCGCCGCCGGTGGAACTGAAAGCACCCGAGGGCGCACCCAACATCGTCGTGATCCTTCTCGACGACCTGGGGTTCTCTGACTTCGGCTGCTTCGGGTCCGAGATCGACACACCGGTGGCGGATCGGTTGGCGGCGGAGGGGCTGCGGTACACGAACTTCCACGTGACGCCCGTGTGCTCGCCGAGTCGCGCCTGCCTACTGACCGGACGCAACCACCACACGGCGGGGATGGGAATCGTCGCCAACCCCGAGGTCGGCTACCCCGGCTACCGGGGAGTCGTGCCGAGAAGCACCGCGATGTTGGGGGAGATGCTGAAGCCGCATGGCTACAGCAGCTACATGGTCGGCAAGTGGCACCTCACCCCGATGCGGTTCTTCAACGGCGGGCCCTACGACAACTGGCCGATCAACCGCGGCTTCGATCGGTTCTACGGCACGCCTGGCGGTGGAACCCACCAGTTCCGGCCGGCGCTGATCGAGGACAACCACTGGGTGCGCACACCCGACGATGAGGACTACCACTTCAGCTCCGACATCGTCGACAAGGCGATCGACATGGTGCTCGATCACCGCTACGGCAACCCGGATCGGCCCTTCTTCTCCTACATCTCGTTCTGCGCACCGCACTTCCCGCACCACGTGCCCCGCCCATACGTGGACAAGTACCTCGACCGCTTCCGCAAGGGCTGGGACCAGACCCGAATCGATCGCCTCGAGCGTCAAAAGGAGCTCGGCATCGTCGAACCCGACACGGAACTCCCGCCGCGGAACCCGGGGGTCAAGGCCTGGGACAGCTACGACGAGCGTTCCCGAGAGGCGATGGTTCACCTCCAGGCCGCGTTCGCCGGGATGGTCGACCACACCGACGAGCAGATCGGCCGGTTCATCGACATGCTCGAAGAGCTCGGCGAGCTCGACAACACGGTCGTCATGCTGTTGAGCGACAACGGTGCCAGCCAGGAGGGCGGCGAGGTCGGCTCGCTCTTCTCGATGAGGGTCTTCCAGGGCGGGTTCGACCCTCCCGCCGAGATCGACGAGATCACCGAAAACCTCGACACGATCGGATCCGGGAACTGGGCCAACAACTACGCCCTCGGATGGTCGATGGCCGGGAACACGCCGCTCAAGCGCTGGAAGCGAGACACGCACGGCGGCGGGGTCCATTCGTCACTCATCGTCCGCTACCCGGAGAAGATCAACGACCCGGGTGGCGTGCGGCGTCAGTTCCACCACGCGGTCGATCTCGTGCCGACGCTGTTCGAGCTGATCGGCATCGACGAACCCGCGACGCTCAACGGCGTGGAGCAGGTGCCGATCGCCGGCGAGAGCTTCGCGTACACCTTCGATCAGCCAGATGCGTCGACGCCGAGAACCGTCCAGTACTTCGAGTTCATGGGGCAGCGGGCGATCTGGCGCGACGGGTGGAAAGCCGTCACCCACCACTCCTTCAGCGTGGACTTCGACGACGACGTGTGGGAGCTCTACCACCTCCACGAAGACTGGAACGAGATCCACGACCTTGCCGAGGAGCGGCCCGAGCTGCTCGCCGACCTGATCGAGACGTGGTGGGCCGAAGCCGAGAAGCACGGAGCCCTGCCACTCGGCGCCACGGTAAACGGGATCGTCGGAGGTGGCGGCCCCATGGGCGGCGGCGGCCCCCCGCGACGGCCGAGGAAGGTCGGCGCGGCCGAGATCAGGGAGCGCCCTCGCGAAGCGTCCGACACGGACTCACAGGGGGCCCTCGAGTTCGAGCTCGGCACCGGCTGAGATCTCTACGACTCACTGCCGGAGGCCTTCCACCGGCTCGACGTGGAAGCGTTCGCATGACCTACCAACACAGAGGAGCAAAACATGTCGCACAACGGCACATGGAACATCAGCGTCACGGGTCCACAGGGATCACGCGAGGCAACACTCGACCTGCGTACCGACGAGAACGGCTTGGCCGGGAGCGTGACAGGCGAACAGGGTGAGCAGACGTTCGAGGGCGGGACCATCGACGGCGACGATCTCGCCTGGACCATCGACGTCACCACGCCGATGGCGCTCACGCTCGAGTTCGCGGTGACCGTCGGCGGTGACACCATGAATGGAACGGTGAACCTGGGCGGGATGGGCCAGGGGACGCTCTCCGGCACCCGGGCCTGAGGCGGGTTCGGAAGTGACCGAACTGCTGACCCTCGAGCGCGTCGACGACGTCTTCGTCCTCACCCTGACCCACGGGGACAATCGCTTCAACAAGGACTCCGTGGCGGCGATCAACGCCGCGTTCGACGCGGTCGATGCCTCCGAAGGGCCGGCCGCACTCGTGGTGACCGGCACGGGCAAGTTCTTCTCGAACGGGCTCGACACCGAGTGGATGATGGGCCCGGGCATGGAGGCCGGCGAGACGCGGCCGATGATCGCCGACCTCCACGGGCTGTTCCGACGCACCCTCCTCGCGCCCTACGCCACCGCGGCCGCTGTCAACGGCCACGCCTTTGCCGCGGCGGCGATGTGGTCGGCGACCTTCGACTTTCGGGTGATGCGCGAGGACCGCGGCTACTGGTGCCTGCCGGAGGTCGACCTCGGGATGACGTTCAGCGGTGGGATGATGGCGCTCATCCGGGATCGTCTCCCGACGATGGTGAGCCACCGGGCCATCGTCACCGGCGACCGCTACGGCGGTACCGAGTGTGTCCGCCTGGGCATCTACGAGGAGGTCGCACCCGAGGGCGAGGTGTTGGGCCGGGCGATCGCCTATGCCCAGGCCCACGCCCACCAGCGGGGCGATGTCCTCGGCCAGATCAAGGCGAACCGCCACGATGAGGTCGCGGCGGCCCTCCAGGCCGAGGCTGAATCGGTGGGAGGGGCGGGATGAACCAGACGACCAGGCATGTCCTCGTGGTGGGCGGCGGCACGGCGGGCTCGGTGCTGGCGGCCCGCCTCAGTGAAATCCCGACACTCTCCGTCACGCTGCTCGAGGCCGGGCCTGACCATGACGCGTACGACTCGGTCATCCTCGAGCCGGTGCGTGCCACGGATGCGTGGGCGGGGTCGGCGCCCATCGCAGAGAGCATGATGGCCACGGCGACCGGCGCGATCCGGACGCTCCAGGGACGGCTCCTCGGCGGGACGTCCGCGGTGAACGGGCTAGCCACGCTCCGGGGCCTGCCGCCCGACTACGACGCCTGGGCGGCGGCCGGCCTCGACGGCTGGGGCTGGGACGACGTCGTCGACACGTTCATCGCCGCGGAACGAGACGTCGACTTCGGCTCGTCGGCCATTCACGGAAGTTCCGGCCCGCTGCCGGTGCGGAGGTGGCGCCGGGACGAGCTGAGCCACGCCCAGTGCGCGTATCTCGACGGCATGGCCGAGATCGGCGAGCCAGTCGTCGGCGATGTCAACGACCCGTCCCAGCTGCCCGGCATCGGCGTGTTCCCGGTCACGATCGACGACGCGGGTCAACGGGTGAGCACGAGTCTCGCCTACCTGACGTCGGAGGTCCGAGCGCGCGAGAACCTCGCCGTCCGCACCAACGCCGAGGTGGCGACGATCACGGTCAGCGGCGGACGCGCCACCGGCGTCACCCTCGTCTCCGGCGACCACATCGATGCCGACGAGATCATCGTCGCAGCCGGTGCCATCTGGTCGCCAACGCTGCTGCTCCGCTCCGGCGTTGGGCCGGCCGAGCAGCTCACGCAACACGGCATCACGGTCCACGCCGACCTGCCTGTCGGCGCCACCATGAGCGATCACCTCGGCCCCGGGATTCCCTACCACCACGCCGGTCCCCGAGGCGGTGCGGCCGGGCCGGCCGGGGTTGTGTTGGTCGGCGCGTCGAACGGGATCGACGTCGACTACCACGCGTTCCCCGTCGCCCCGCCGTCGGGCGGCGACGCGACCGTGTTCATGATGTCGGTGTTCCTGCTGCGCTCCAGCGGGAACGGAAGCGTTCGCCTCGGGGACACGCCCGAGGCCGACCCGATCGTGACCGCGCCGCCGCTGCCCGACGACGCGCCCGACCGACTCCGCCACGGCTTCGATCGCCTCGTTGCATGGGAGCGATCCGCTGCCGCCCGGGCGCTGGGTTGTCAGCAACTGATGCCCCTCGACCTCGCGGCGCCCGACGCCGTCGGCGTCGCCCTCGAGCGCAACACCATGAGCTACGGCCACATGACCAGCACGTGTCCGATGGGGTCGGTGCTCGACGCCGACTGCCGGGTGCTGGGAGTCGACGGTCTGCGCGTGGTCGACGCGTCGGTGATGCCCACGATCCCCTCGGGAAACACGTACCTCGGTTGTGTGATGGTGGCGGAGCGTGTCGCCCGCAAGATGAAGGTTGCCGCGCACTGAACGGAGCAACTCACACACCCTTCGTGAGCTACGGCTTGTGGCCCGGTCCGGATCTCAGCGCTCGGGGGCCTTTGCCCTACAAGGAAGATGTCGGGGGTTCGAGTCCCTCTGCGTCCACTCGTCGTTGTCGAAATCACAACAGAGCGTCGGAGGAGTTGAGGGGAGCCCCTCGACGCTAAAGACGTCGACGGTCATGCTCTCGCCAGGGGCGTAGGCGCTGATGCGTTCGTCAAGGGTCTTTTCTGCCACCGAGCTCACATCTCCGTTCGGCGCCAGGCCGGTCGCCGTATCGGCCATCGGCGTCGATGTCGAGGCTGACCTTGCTGCTTGTGGCGGTCTACAGGGCTGGTGGCGAAACCCTCGGTTCCTTCTCTTACGGCCTCGACTGGTCCATCTACGAACTCGTCCACGAACTCCACTTCGAACAAGGCCACCTCGTCGAGGCCATCGACCTGAGTGCCGAAGCGGCGCAACGCCGATCCCCCACGGTCTGGGACTGAGACAGAGGCGCGTTCCTGGTCCGCCCAAATCGCGTTCCCGGCCTCACCGAGGTGACCCCAAGAACCCTTTGGTAGCAGGGGTGTGGGGGTTTCGCGCCACCCTCTACGAGGGCGAGGGAGGCGCGTTACGTGGC
>JAPKDO010000208.1 GCA_028822535.1 Acidimicrobiales bacterium | reverse complement strand
CGGGGCCGAGGCGCCGCCGGGGATGAACGCCTTGAGCGTGTTGGTGCCACGGATGCCGCCGCAATGGCCGTAGATGAGGTCGCGGAACGTCGTGGTCCCGAACTCGACCTCGTAGACACCGGGCTTCTTGACGTGACCCGACACCGCGAACATGCGTGTGCCACGCGAGTTCTCGGCCCCGAACTGGGTGTAGGCGTCGGCGCCGTTGCGCAGGATCCACGGCAGGTTCGCCATCGTCTCGACGTTGTTGACGATCGTGGGTTGCATGTAGAGGCCCTTGGCGGCCGGGAAGTACGGCGGCTTGAGGCGGGGCATGCCCCGGTTGCCCTCGAGCGACTCGATGAGCGCCGTCTCCTCGCCCACGATGTAGGCGCCCGCGCCCCAGTGCAGGATCACGTCGCAGGAGAAGTCGGTGCCCATGATGTTCTTGCCGACATAACCGGCGGCGTAGGCCTCGTTGAGGGCCTCGGCGATGCGTTCGTGGGCATGGGCCATCTCGCCCCGCACGTACAGGAACGTCTGAGCGCACCCGACGGCATAGGCGCAGATCAGCGCGCCTTCGATCAGCTGGTGCGGATCGCGCTCCATCAGGAGGCGGTCCTTGTAGGTGCCCGGCTCCGATTCGTCGCCGTTGATGACGAGGTAGCGGGGCCACACGTCGGGCGGACAGAAGCCCCACTTGACGCCGGCCGGGAACCCGGCCCCGCCGCGGCCGAGGAGGCTGGCAGCCTTGACTTCGTTGCCGACGGCCTCGGGGCCCATCGCGAGGGCCTTGCGGAGCCCGTCGTAGCCCTTGGTCGCCTGGTAGCGGCTGAGCGTGTGGCTGTCGGCGTACTCGAACCGGCCGGTGATCATCATCGGCAGGTCGGGTTTGGGCTGGGTGACCTGGGCGTCGGTGTCGCTCACGCGTCGGCCCCTTCGGTCGAGGTCTTCGCGAGCCAGACGGGCGTCTCACACTCGCCAGGAACGGCGGCCCCGGCGCGCTTGTCGGCCGGGATCTGCTGGCGTACCCGGCCGAGCGTGCCGTGTTTGGGCACCTCGTGACCGCGACGCCCGGCCTTCAGGTCGTCGAGCAGCTTGTCGGCCTCGTCGTGGGTGATCTGATGGAAGTAGCGGTAGTTGACCGTGAGACAGGGCGCCTCGGTGCAAGCGGCGATGCATTCGACGTCTTCGAGCGTGAACATGCCGTCGGGCGTGGTGCTCCCGGGCCGGATGCCGAGACGCTCCTCGAGGTGGTGGAGCAGTTCCTCGCCACCGAGGAGCATGCACGAGATGTTGGTGCACACGTTGACGAGGTACTCGCCGACGGGCTCACGCTTGAACATCTCGTAGAACGTGCACGTACCGATGACCTCGGCGGGGGTGACGCCGACGAGTTCGGCGATGTTCTCCATCGCCTCGTCGGACACCCAGCCGTCCTGTTCCTGCGCGAGGTGCAACAGGGGGATCAACGCGGACTTGGGTAGGGGATACCGACCGATGATCTCTTTGGCCAGGATCGTGTTCTCGGCGCTGAACCGGGGCATCGTCGTGAATCCTTGCACAAGCGCGTGACGTGGCCCCAAGGGACCGGGCGGGTACCGCCGGAAACTATCGCCCCACCCCTCGGCAGGTCAGATCCTGGAGCGGCGGCCGGCGCTCCAGAGCGCTCCGACGAGCGCGACCGACACCGCACCGAGCGCCACATGGGCAACCAGCCAGCCGAGCAGGGTGCCCGGCGTGACCTCGACGCCACCGATCAGCACGAACCGGACATCGTCGTCGAACAGGAAGCCATAGCCCCCCACCTCCTCGCCGACGGTGACCGCCCAGAGCGCGAGCTGGTCCCACGGCAACAGGAAGCCGGTCACGGAGGCCAGCAACGCCACTGCTGCCAGAGCCACGGCGCCGACGATGCCTGCGGCACCTCGCAGCGGCGGACGGGCGCCGACGGTGTGCACCACGGCGGCGATGAGCGCCGTCGGCACCGCAGCGACCGATGCCAGGCGGTGCGCCGACCGCACTCGTTGCGACAACAGCATCTCCCCCGAGAGCCCACCGTCGAGATGGAGTTCGTAGATGTCGTCCCACGCCTGTGCGGCCGAGGGCCGATAGACGAAACAGAGGGCCACGCCGCTCACGACCAGCACCACGACCTCGATGCTGAGGATTGCGAGCACCACGCCCCGCGCCTTCGCCCAGCCGGGGGCTTCGTCGAGCTCCTCGTGCGCCATCGCGGTCGGACCCTACCGATGGATGCGGATGGGAGCTGCTCGCAAGGCTCGGTCGCCCGTCCCGCTCTCGTCGGGATTTCCGACCAGACCTGCAACAACTGTCCGGTCCGGACAGTTGTTGCAGGTGGTTCCGAGGGTGGTCGACGAACCGACGGGTCAGACGAGGGAGTCCGCCCAGGCGGCGTGGAGGTCGGCGTAGTCGCCCCCGCTCGACCGAAGCTCTGCCGGCGACCCGTCCTCGACGATCCGACCCTCGTCGACGACGAGCACCCGGTCGGCGATCTCGACCGTGGTGAGGCGGTGGGCGATGATGATCGCCGTCCGGTCGGCGAGCAACGTACGTAGCGCTCGCTGGACGAGCCGCTCGGATGGGATGTCGAGCGAACTGGTCGCCTCGTCGAGGATCAGCACCGCCGGATCGGCGAGAAACGCCCGGGCGAAGGCGAGGAGTTGTCGCTGACCGGCCGAGAGGCAAGCTCCCTTGGCCTGGATGTCGGTGTCGAAGCCCTGCGGCAGCCCACCGATGAAGGAATCGGCACCGATGGCGGCGGCCGCAGCCTCGACCTCGGCACGGGTGGCCCCCGGTCGGCCGAAGGCGATGTTGTCGGCGACGCTGCCGCTGAAGAGGAACGTGTCCTGCGTGACCATCACGACAGCGCGTCGTAGATCCTCGTCGGCCAACCGGCGCAGGTCGATGCCGTCGAGCCGGACGACGCCGTCGGTCGGATCCCAGAAGCGGGCGACGAGGCGGGCGACCGTCGACTTCCCGGCACCGGTCTCCCCCACGACCGCCACGGTCTGCCCCGCATGCACCTCGAGGTCGAGGTGGTGCAGGACGGTGTGCGCTCCATACGAGAACGACACCGCCTCGAACGACAACGCCCCATGCGGCACGGGGAGTCCGACCGGATCGGTTGCCGAAGGGACCGCCGGCCGCTCATCGAGGACACCAGACAGCTTCTCGGTCGCAGCGGCCGCGGCCTGGAAGAGGTTGTAGAACTGCGACAACTCCTGCATCGGTTCGAAGAACTGGCGCAGGTAGAGGATGAAGGCAGCGAGCACACCGATCTCGATGTGTCCGTCGATCACCCGACTGCCGCCGTAGAACAACACGATCGCCGTCGTGACCCGACCTGCGAACTGGACGCCCGGGCCATACGTCGCGGCGAGGCGCGCCGACCAGATGTTGGCGTCGCGGTAGCGAGCGTCGAGATCCTCGAAAATCTCCTGGTTGCGGGGTTCCCGACGGAACGCCTGCACCGCCTGGATGCCACCGAAGGACTCGACGAAGTGGACGATCACGAGCGCGATCGCCTCGCGCGTCGCACGGTAGGCCCGTTCGGAGTGGTGCCGGAACCACCGGGTGAGCAGGTACAACGCCGGCATCACGACGAGCGACGCGAGCGCGAGGACCGGGTCGAGCACGACGAGGATCACGGCGATGCCGCCCAGCGTCAGGACCGACGTGGTGAGCTGCAACAGGCCGTGACCGAGCAGCTCGGAGATCGCCTCGACATCGCTCGTCTGACGCGAGATGACCCGACCGGACGTGTAGCGCTGGTGGAAACCGATGCTGAGGTCGGTGAAGTGACGCGACAGTCGGTGACGGACGTCGACGATCACGTCCTGGCCGACGCGACCCGACACGAGCAGGAACGCGTTGAAGGTGACCGCACCCACGACGGTCGCGACCAGGAAGCCACCGACGATCATCAGGATCGGACGAATCGACCCACTCCCGCCGTCGAGGAGTGGTGGGACCCCGTCGTCGATCGCCATCCCGACGAACCATGGTGCGGAGAGATGGGCGACCATGTTCACGCCGATGAGCGCGGTGGCCCACAGCATCGTCCGCTTGTGCGGGCGCAGCAGCGACGTGAGCAGTGCCCGGCTACGCGACCGCAACAACGTGGCCAGGGTCCCTTCGACGTCGTCGACGTCCTCGGGAGCGACGCCGCGCCACGAATCGATCGACTCGGCACCGGTCACGTCGAGGTTCTCTCGTCCTTCGAGGTCCCGTGTGGTCATGCGAGTATTCCCTCGTCTGATTCGTGCTCACTCGTCTGGGCCAGGATCGCCCGGTACCGGGGTTCGGTCGCCAGCAACTCCGTGTGGGTACCGGTCGCCACGATCCGGCCACCGTCGAGCAGGGCGGCGCGGTCGGCGAGCGCGATGGTCGACGGTCGGTGCACGACGACGAGTGCGGTCCGGGTCGCGAGCATCGGCCGCAGGGCGGCCTCGACCAGCGCCTCGGTGTGCACGTCGAGCGCACTCAACGGGTCGTCGAGGATGAGGATCGTCGGCTTTGCGATGACAGCCCGCGCCAATGCCAACCGCTGGCGCTGGCCGCCCGACAGATTCATTCCCTGCTCGCCGATCCGGGTGTCGAGGCCCCACGGCAGGTCGGCGACGAAGTCCGCGTGGGCGATGCGCAGCGCCCCGGCGATGTCGGCGTCGGTGCACCCAGGTTTCCCGATCCGCAGGTTCTCGCGGACGCTCGCCGAGAACAACGTCGCCTCCTCGAAGGCGAAGCCGATGTGGCGCCGCACGCTCGTGACCGTGAGATCCCGCAGGTCGTGCCCGTCGAGCGTGATCCGCCCGGCGGTCGGGTCGTGAAGCCGGGCCAGGAGCGTGGCGATCGTCGTCTTGCCCGACCCGGTCGCGCCGACCAACGCCAACGTCTCCCCCGGCTCGACCACCAGGTCGACCCCACCCAACACGCTTCTTGTCACAGGTCGGTCTGTCTGGCGGTCCGGTCCTGTGACAAGAACGGACTCGGGGGGTGGGTAGGCGAAGTGGACGTTCTCGAAGCGGACGCTGCCGGACACGCCTCCGGTCGCCTCGTCCACGTCGACGGCGTCGGGCGAATCGTCGATGACGGGTTCGGTGTCGATGACCTCGTACACCCTGTCCGCGGCGGTCATCGCTTCCTGGGCCATCGCCAGGATCCACCCCAGTGCCTCGAGCGGGAACACGAGGATCAGCACGTAGGACACGAAGGCGAACAACCCGCCCAGGGTGATCGCACCCGATCCGACAGCGAGGACGCCGGCGAGGAGCGTGGCCGTCAGGATCAGATTCGGGACGATCGCGAGCAGCCACACGAACTTGGTGTGGATCCCGATGCGCTCCATCTGCGAGGCATGGACCCGCTGGACGTGCCCGTCGTAGCGCGTGAACGCGAACCGAGCCCGGCCGAACGACTTGATGACGCCGATCCCCTTTGCCGCCTCCTCGATCTCGGTCGTCATGTCGCCGAGCTCGTCCTGGATGCGCCGCACCACCGCCGTGTACTCGTGCTCGAAACGTGTGCAGAGCACCAGCACGGGAACGGAGAAGGCCGCCGCCACGAGGGCGAGCGGCCAGTACAGGTTCACCAACAAGGCGAAGATCCCGAGGACCTCCAGGCTGATGATCAGGAGGAAGACGGCCCCGAAGGCACTGAACCGCCGGATGGTGGCGATGTCGCTCGTGGCTCGAGACAGGAGCTGGCCCGACTGCCATCGGTCGTGGAAACCGACGTCGAGCCGCTGCAGATGTCGATACAGCTCGTTCCGGAGGTGCGTCTCGACGTCCATCGCCGTGGCGGCGAGGAACACCCGACGGAACCGGGCGAGGCCGGTCTCGACGAACGCGAGGCCGACCGAGAGCACGACCCACGGCACGATCGCCGCCTTGTCGCCGTCGGCGATGGGCCCGTCGATGACCGCCTTCGCGATGAGTGGCGTGGCGAGCGCTGCGGCGATCGAGACCATCGCCGACAGCGCGACGAACCACATCTTCCCGCGATGTGGAGCGAAGTAGGGCGCGACGCGACGGAGGTTCGCGCTCGCCGGGTGACGCACCCGGGTGCTCGACCGAGAATCGGCCGTCGACGTGTCCATCTCGTTCCCCTCACCGTCGGCGACGGCCTCAGGAGGCTACGAATCGCTCGACACTGACGGCCAAGGAGTTTCGGGGTCCGCAGCGAGCCCCGCCGACGTGAAAACCACCCGATCGGGCCATAGCCGGGACTTCCGACTTCTCCGTACATTCTGGACAGAAGCGAAACGGGGGAACCAGATGAGCAGCACGATCCAAGAACGGGCCCGAGCGACCGAGCAGGTGTTCCGAGCGCCGGCGTGCCTGCGCGACGAGCGGGTACGCCTTCTGCTCACCGAGGCGCGGGCGCTCACGATGGTGCACATCCGCCGAGCTGATCAGCCGTCGCAATGGGCTGCTCGAGTCCGACTGGCCCGAGCGTCCGTCTAGCGCCCGGCGACTGGAGGACGACGCCGTCGGCTAGCGGTCGACCTCGCCCATGATCGGGTCGACGCTCGAGATGTTGACCACGGCGTCGGCGATCAGGCCGTCTCGCATCATGTGCGGCAGCGTCTGCAGGTTCACGAAGCTCGGGCCGCGGATGTGCATGCGGTACGGCTTGGCGCCGCCGTCGGATGCGATGTAGCAACCCAACTCGCCGCGGGGGCTCTCGACCGCTCGGTAGACCTCGCCCGCAGGGACCTTGAATCCCTCGGTGAAGATCTTGAAGTGATGGATCAGCGCCTCCATCGACTCGTCGATGCGAGCCCGAGGTGGCGGTGTCACCTTCTTGTCCTGGATCCGGTAGTCGCCGCCGGGCATCGCGTCGAGGATCTGATGGATGATCTTGATCGACTCGCGGATCTCGTTCAGGCGGATTGCGTAGCGATCGAAGCTGTCGCCGTAGGTCCCGACCAAGACGTCGAAGTCGACCTGGTCGTAGAACAGGTACGGCTCGTCACGCCGCAAGTCCCACGGCACGCCCGTGGCCCGGAGGATCGGGCCGGTGGCACCGAGGGCGATGGCCTCG
>JAPKDO010000207.1 GCA_028822535.1 Acidimicrobiales bacterium | reverse complement strand
TGTCGGGGGTGGGTGGGCTATTGCTCGTCGGCGACGCCGAGGAGGCGGGCACGTGAGACGGCCCGCATGCCTCGGCTGAGGCTGAACAGCGCCACGACCCAGGCGGCGGCGCCGATGAACCAGGAGACCTCGGTTCCGCCGAAGAGGGCGCCGGTCGACTGCGAGTAGGCGATGAGGATGAGGGGCAGGCTGACGAGACCGGACGCCTGCTGGGCCGCCGCCGTCGACTTCACCCGGGCCGACAACCGCAGCACCAGCGACAGGGTGAGCGCGAGGAACGGCGGGATCACCCAGAGCATGAGCAGCCACCATTGCGGCGTGGGGAAGAACCAGCCGCCCACCTCCGGCCCGACGATGGTGTTCACGACGATCGAATAGATCGTGAACCCGCCGATCGTCGTCAGGTAGCCCGGGACCAACGATGCGAGCAGCTTCCCGAGATAGATCTCCCGGACGCCGGCGGGAGAGTGGGCGAGGAACTCGCCGGTGCCACGCTCGCGCTCGCCGACGATGGTGGCGGCGCCGACGGCGGTCGAGATGGTCATCGGGATGACGACGGCGACGGGGGCGAACAAGAAGACGGCCAGCGCGTAGGACGCCTGTCCTTGCGGGCTGTCGCCCTCGATCTGGTTCCGAGCTGCGGCGGGGAGGACCTCGACGGCCTGGCTGATTTGTTCGACCACCCGGATGTCGCCGACCGCGGTGATGGCCAGCAGGAGGATCGACGGGACGATGACGAAGAAGATGCTCCCCAGGGCCACCATCGGGATCCAGAAGTCCTTTGCCTGCACCAACTGTTTGAGGTCGGTTCGGGCCACGGTCCAGATCTGGGATCGATGCAGGGGCCCGGTCTCACGCAGACGCGGACGACCGGAGGACATCGGCGGGGGAGCGGCCACGGTCATGTGTGGACCTCCCCGATCCGGTTGTCGCCACTGGCCTTGCGGACGGCGAAGTACAGGTCCTCGAGCGTGTGGCGTTCGACGTCGACCCGGGTGAGGCGGACGCCCGCAGCGCTCAGCGCATGGACCAGGTCCGGCACCCGGTCGAGACGGTCGAGCGCGACCGTGACGCCGGCGCCCCCGGCCTCGGTCCGGATCACGCCGGGGAGCCCGTCCAACATCGACAGCCGGGAACGATCCTCGGCGTCGAAGACGACCGTGTCTTCGGGCCAGTACTGGCGTACGAGCGAGTCCGGCGTCCCGGCGATCAACGATTCGCCCTCCTGGAGCATCACGACCTGGTCCGCGAGCCCTTCGGCTTCGAGCAACAGATGGGTGCACATGACGACGGTGTTCCCGTCGCCGGTCATCTCCCGGATGAGTTCGAGAACGGCGTAGCTCGACTCTGGGTCGAGGCCTGACGTGGGCTCGTCGTAGAGCAGCAGGTCCGGTTCGTGCAGGACCGATCGGGCCAGCGCCAGCCGGGTCTTCATTCCGGTCGAGTAGCCGCCGACCTGTCCGTCGAGCGCTCCGACGATCCCGAAACGATCCGACGCGGCCATGATGCGCTCCGTGGCGAGTCGGCCACGGCCGAGGCCGTAGAGCTCGGCGGCGTAGATCAGGTTGTCCATGCCCGAGAGTCGGTCGTAGAGCGCCGGTTTCGCGGACACGACACCGCACCGCCGGCGCACGTCCTCACCGTCGACGGTCGGGTCGAGCCCGAAGACCCGGACGCCGCCGGCATCGGGGCCGAGCGCTCCGGTGATCATCCGGGTGCACGTCGTCTTTCCGGCCCCGTTCGGTCCCAACAACACGGTGATCGTGCGCTCCGGGACCTCGAACGACAGTCCGGCGAGCGCCGGGGTGTCGCCGAAGGAGCGGTACACGTCGGCCAATGCGACCACGGACGGGCGCGACGAGACCCCGTTCGAGGACGGCGGCCTGTCTGAAGGGAGTTCGGTCATCGCCACGGCACTTCCATCGGCAGTCGGACCTCGAGAGTTGAGCAGTTCCGGAAGCGTCGAGGTCCGCGTGGCCGCGCAGAGCGCGCGGTAGGGTCGAACCCATGTTCGTTTGGGGCATCGATCCCGGCCTCTCCCGATGCGGCTATGCCGTCGTCGACGCTGCGGCCAGGCGGCCGCGCCTGGTCGCGCTCGGGGTGTTCACGACGCCGCCCGGTGACTCGGTGCCGGAACGCCTCTACGCCATCCGCCAGGACGTGCGGGCGCTCGCCGAAGAGCATCCCCCCGCCGAGGTGGCGGTGGAGCGAATCCTGTTCTCCGTGAACGTGCGGACCGCCATCGGCGTTGCGCAGGCGGCCGGCGTGGTGATGACCGAGGGCATCGCTGCCGGCGCCGAGGTCACCGAGTACTCGCCCAACGAGATCAAGCTCGCGGTCGCCGGCGACGGTTCGGCCGACAAGGGCCAGGTCGAGGCCATGGTCCAGCGGCTCCTGCGGATCGACAAGCCGATCCGTCCCGTCGACGCTGCTGATGCCGCCGCCATCGCCTTGTGTCATCTCGCCCACGCCCCGATGCGCTCGCGCGTCGCCGCCGCCCGATGACGGAGGTCTCGCAATGATCGGTTCACTGCGCGGCACGCTGCTCGACCGTGGTGGCGAAGACCTGCTCGTCGAGGTGGCGGGCGTCGGCTACCAGGTCAACGTCAGTCCGACCACGGCGCTCGCGGTCGGCGACGTCGGCGACGAGGTCTTCGTGTGGGTCCACCACCACATCCGCGAGGACCATCAGTCGCTCTACGGCTTCGCCACCGCCGAGGCCCGACAGTGCTTCACGGCGCTGCTGGGCGCCCACGGTGTGGGCCCGTCCCTGGCGTTGGCGATCCTGTCGGTCCATGGCCCTCAGGACCTCGCACGCGTGCTGGCCGAAGATGACGTCGGTGCGTTGTGCCTGGTGCCGGGCGTGGGCAAGAAGACGGCCACGCGCCTCCTGGTCGAACTCAAGAGCCGACTCGACATCCCGCTCGACATCGGTCCGGCCGACGGCGCGTCCGTGGGTGTGAACGGTGCGCCTTCCTCGGCTCGCGCTGACGTGCGTGAGGCGCTGACGGGGCTCGGCTACGGCGTCGACGAGATCCGGGACGTCCTCGCCGACCTCCCCGATGGCGACGACTCCGGCGTGTTGCTCAAGTCGGCCCTGACCCGGTTGTCGGTGTCACGCTGATGCGCGAGGAGCTGCTCGATCCCGAGGCGCACGACGACGAACTCCGCGAGGATTCCGGCCTGCGGCCGCGTTCGCTCGACGACTTCGTCGGCCAGCCACGTCTCAAGGAGCATCTCGACATCATCCTCGAGGCTGCCCGTCGTCGTGGCCAGGCAGCCGACCATCTGCTCTTCGCCGGTCCACCGGGCCTCGGCAAGACGACCCTGGCGGCGATCGTCGCCAACGAGATGGCTGTCCGGTGCGTGCCGACGTCGGGTCCGGCCATCGAACGTGCGGGCGACCTCGCCGCCATCCTCACCCAGCTCGAGGACGGCGACGTGCTCTTCGTGGACGAGATCCACCGGCTGCCGCGTGCGGTCGAGGAGGTCCTGTACCCGGCCATGGAGGACTTCCAACTCGACATCGTGATCGGCAAGGGGCCTGCCGCTCGATCGATCCGGCTCGATCTGGCCCCGTTCACCCTCGTCGGCGCCACGACCCGCACGGGAGCGATCACCGGTCCGCTGCGCGACCGGTTCGGCCTGGTCGAACGGCTCGACTTCTACACGGCGGTGGATCTCGAGGCGATCGTCGTGCGCGCCGCCGGCATCCTCGACGTGTCGCTGCAGCAGGCCGGCGCCGGTGAGATCGCCCGGCGGGCGCGGGGCACACCCCGGATCGCCAACCGGCTCCTCCGACGGGTGCGCGACTACGCCGAGGTACGTGGCGACGGCACCATCGACCTGACCACGGCCCACGACGGCCTGAGCACCTTCGGGGTCGACGAACGCGGGCTCGACAAAGTCGACCGCGCCATCCTGTCGGCGATCTGCGAGCGCTTCGGTGGCGGTCCGGTCGGCCTGTCGACGCTGGCGATCAGCGTCGGCGAACAGACCGAGACGGTCGAGGACGTCTACGAACCCTTTCTCATCCAACAGGGCCTGCTCATGCGGACGCCCAAAGGCCGTGTCTGCACAACGGGCGCGTGGGAACACCTCGGGCTGGCGCCGCCGGCGTCGGCCGAGGCCGGCGGCGGCACAGCACCGTTGTTCGACTGACGGTCAGCCCAGCAAGCCGAGCAGGTCGTCGAGGATCTCGGGGACCGTGGGGAGTCCGCTCGTGTCGGGGAGCGGATTGTCGAGACACAGCCCGAGGTCCACCTCGCCGACGGCCAGGCAGGCCCACTCCGACGCGGTGACCGACGGCGTCGCCGGCACCGGAGCGGCCTGCGCAGTCGGGGTCGCCGTCACGCCGAGCGCGAGCGCTGCGGCTCCGAGGCCGAGGATGGCGGTGTGTCGACGGTTCACGGTGTCTCCATTCGTCCGAGGACGAGGGCGACGAGGTCGTTGACCACGGCCTCCACGTCTTCGGTGATGCCGACCGGGTCGATCCCGCCGGTGGTCTCGCCGATCGTGCCGCTCAACGGCATCTCCTCGGCCTTGGATCGTGCGACCTCGGTGCCTTCCGGACCGAGGTAGATGTCGACCGGGCCGGCATCGATGGCCGGCGGCGGCGCGGTCGAGGTCGTCGTCGGGGCAACGGTGGTCGGTGCGGCGGTGACCGGCACGGCCGTCGTGGGCGTCGTCGCCGTCGTCGGCGCAGGTCCGGGTGTCGCGGGGATCGTCTCGACCACCGTGGTGGGTGCGGTCGATGCCGTTGCGACGTCGACGTCGTCGGGGGCGTCGGCGGGCAACAACACGAAGGCAGCAGCCACGGCGCCGACGGTCACCGGAGCCGCCACGGCGACGAGTTCGGCCCAACGGTCGTCGAGGCGTGCCCGCAGACGCGCCGCACGAGTCCCGAACCAACCCAGCACCGGAAGGCCCCACACCGCACGACGCTCTCCCGATCCGACGACGGCGGCGTACTCGCGCCGCAGCGCCTTGCGGGCGCGGTGGAGGAGCGCTTCGACAGTGGTGACCGGGACGTCGAGGTGACCGGCGATGTCGGCGTAGCTCATCGACTCCGTCTCGCGCATCAACAGCACTTCGCGGTGACGCGGGCCGACGTTGTCGAGTGCGGCGCGTACCTGTTCGGCGTCGACCTCGGCGAAGAGGTGGTCGTGATCGGGCTCCACCGAACCGAGATCGGGTTCCTCGGTGAGTTCGACCCGTGACATCTTGCGATGCCGATCGATGACGATCCGCTTCGCGATGACCGTCATCCACGGATAGAACCGACGCTCGCCCTGGAGGGAGTCCATCGACCGCAGCGCCTTCACGAAGGCCTCCTGCGCGATCTCCTCCGCCTCGTGACGATCGTTGGTCTGGCGCTGGCAGTAGCGGCGGAGGCGGTTGAAGTAGCAGCGGTAGAGGTCGTCGAATGCCCCGGGATCACCGTTCTGGAAGCGCGCGACGAGGTCGCGGTCGCGACCGAGATCCACATCGTCTGCGCGCAGCGCCACTGTCGTCCGTCCCTCTGGTCCGCCGTCGGCGAGTTCCCTGCCAGGTCTCTTGGGGTTTCGACGCCTCGTCGTTGGTTCCCTTCTCCCGCCCCCGTTAACTTCTGGAACTTCCATGGAGACCGCGTCCTTCGACTACGAACTCCCGTCGACGGCCATCGCCCAGCACCCGGTCGAACCCCGCCACGACGCTCGCCTCCTGGTGGATCGGGGCCCGGATCGCGCGCCGGACCACCACCACGTCCGGGACCTGCCCGACCTCGTCGGTCCGGGCGATGTCGTGGTCGTCAACTCCACTCGGGTGCTGCCGGCGCGGCTGCACCTGCGCAAGGCGACGGGCGGCGCGGTCGAGGTCCTGCTGTTGGAGGAACGCTCGGTCGGGTCGTGGGAGGCGCTGGTCCGCCCGAGTCGAAAGGTCGCGCCTGGGACGGTCTTCGCGGTCGACGACGATCTCGAGTTGGTGGTCGGTGAACGCCTCGACGACGGACGGCGCGCGGTCGAGGTGCGTTCGACCGATCTGCTCGCCGCCCTCGATCGCAATGGCGAGGTGCCGCTGCCGCCGTACATCGAAGCAGCCCTCGACGACCCGGAGCGCTACCAGACGGTCTACGCCGACCGGCCCGGCTCGGTCGCAGCGCCCACGGCTGGGCTCCATCTCACCGCCCAGGTGCTCGACGGGGTCCGGGCGGCGGGGGCGGCGATCGCCACGGTCGACCTGGTCGTCGGTCTGGGAACGTTCCGTCCGATCATGTCGGATCACGTGGAGGACCACGTGATGCACCACGAGCGATTCGACGTCCCCGAGTCGACGATGGCGGCTTGTGAGCACGCTGATCGCGTCGTCGCCGTCGGCACGACCACCGTGCGAGCGCTCGAGTCGGCCGCCCGGTCGGGGACGTCAGCTGGCTCCACCGGGTTGTTCCTCACGCCGGGTTCGGAGTTCCTGGTCGTCGATGCGCTGCTCACCAATTTCCACCTCCCCAAGTCGAGCCTGCTCGTCCTGGTCGAGGCGTTCGCCGGTCCGCACTGGCGCGACCTCTACGGTGCCGCGCTCGAGTCCGGCTACCGGTTCTTGTCCTTCGGAGACGCGATGTTTCTCCAGCGGGCACACGAGGAGTCCCCATGACGCTGTCGATCGAGGTCGAACACCGCGCTGGCCCGGCGCGGGCGACGACGATCACCACCGGTCGAGGGACGGTGACGACGCCGTGCTTCATGCCCGTGGGGACCAGGGGTGCCGTGCGGGCGGTGGACACCACCGACCTCGAGTCGCTGGGTGCTCAGGTCGTGCTCGGCAACACCTATCACCTGCTGTTCCGCCCCGGCCCCGACCTCATCGAGCGGCTCGGCGGGTTGCACGGGTTCAACGACTGGTCCGGCCACGTCCTGACCGACAGCGGCGGCTATCAGGTGTTCTCGCTGTCTCCGAAGGTCGACGACGACGGCGTGACGTTTCGCTCCACCTACGACGGCGACGAGGAGCGACTCACGCCGGAACGCGCGGTCGACATCCAGTACGCGCTCGGCGCCGACATCCAGATGGTGCTCGACCAGTGTCCGCCGCTGCCGAGC
>JAPKDO010000206.1 GCA_028822535.1 Acidimicrobiales bacterium | reverse complement strand
GAAGCACTCATCCAATCCGCATGAGAAGTTGTCTCATCCCCCTTGACACGTTCCGACTCGCCGCAGCCGTCTGTCTCGGCACACAACTCATCGTCGGTGTCCTCGTTGCCGACGTGGCGTCCGCCGCGGAGCACGGGCAACGTCACTGCGTCGTAAAGGTGATTGCCGAGGAAGACGGACAGATCGTGACCGGGGAGGAGAGATGCTCAGCGAACTACGCGGAAGCCCGAGCCTTCGCATCTGAGGCCTTCGGCGCCGCCGAGGCCAGCACCAATACGGTCGGTGTGCATTTCACCGGCACGAACTTCTCGGGCTCATCGATCACGATTGTCGGCACGATCTGCTCAGGCGGCGTCTGGTACCCGACTGGTGGCTGGAACAACAACATTGCCTCGTCGTATCACTACTGCGGGAGCAAGCCCACCATCTTCTACGAATCGTCGTCCTGCTCGGGAACGTCCCGTGCGATCTACGGCAGCTCCTCTACCCTGTTCACGATGAACGATCGGGCATCGTGCGTTAGGTACGGGTGACTCCAACGCGTCGCTCGTCACGCCGATTGATCAATCGATCGATGACGGATCAGCGATCCGACGACATGTTGCTCGCGGACACCGTGTCGGACCCTGAGGCTTTCGGTGAGTTCTTTGACCGCCACTACGACGACATCCTTCGCTTCTTCGCTGCACGGGTTCGATCCCCAGAATCCGCCGCTGACCTGTGCGCCGAGACGCTTGCGGCAGCCCTGCAAGGCGCGAGGGGATTTGACCCAGCCCGTGGCGGTGCACGCCAGTGGCTCTTCGGCATCGCCCGCCACAAGCTGAGTCACTACTGGAGGGAGTTGCGGGTCTCACGGGAAGCTCGCGACCGCCTCGGCATAACGGACATCCCTGTCGATGACGAGACGGTGCGAGCCATGGCGCGGGTCGAGATCCAGGCCGATCGCACTCGAGTCGTGGAAGCGCTCGATGGCCTGCCACGAGATCAGGCGCAGGCCGTTCGACTGCGGGTCGTCGAGGAGCTCGACTATGCGGTGATCGCTGAGTCTCTCTGCTGCAACGAGGGGGCCGCGCGTGTCAAGGTGCACCGAGGGCTGCGGCGTCTGGAACTGGTACTCGGGAGCGCCGACACCCATGGCTGAGCACCGAACAGAACTTCGCCGGCAGCTCGTCGAGGCGGCGGCGCGCGACAACCAGCGACCGGGCGGCCGAGGCCGTCCACCGGTGCTGGCCGTGGCTGTCGCGACAACGATTGCTGTAGCGGCCCTGGCGATCATGGCGGTTCAGCAGAGTCGTCCCGCCGGAGCCGAGGTGTTCGAAGTGCGGACCGACAACCAGTCACTCGTGATCAACGTGGTGGGCAAGGTCGAGGATCCTCGCGACGCGGCAACCGAGCTACGCGGCCATGGGCTCGAAGTCGATGTGGTAGGCGTTCCGGCGGCTCCATGGCTCGTCGGAGAGATCGTGGCCGTGGCCAGCGATGACGGGGAGCCGGCCGTAGAGGCGTCGGGCGGCCTCGTACGTTCGGTAACCGTGGATGCTTCCGACCCTCCCAAGCTCACTATCAACTATGGACGAGAGGCGCGAGGCGACGAAGGCTACGAGGCGACATCGTCCGATCCCGAGTGTGCCGATCGGGCTGGGTCGACGTTGACGGACGATGCCATCGCCTCGTTGCGCCGTACATACGGCCCGCGCCTGCGGTGGCAGGTGGCCGACTCCCAGGGAATACGGGAGGCGCAGGAGGCGGAGCTTCTGCCTCTCTCGACTGTGGTGGATATCGTTCCCACCTCGCCTGTGGAGTCCATCGTGATCGTCACGAACGGGGTGAACGCCGCTCCTCCTGGTATGACCTGCGCCTCGTAGTCGAACCAACTCGCCGCCGCACATGGCGCAACGAGACGGTCGGGATTCGGGTCCGGGTTTGGACGATCAGGTGGACGCTCGCTGCGCTCCGTCGAGAAGGTCTGTAACAGATCGTGCCCCTTGAACAAGTCAAGGTAGTCCCGTCGCGAGTTGGACGCAGACACAGGCTCAGCCAATCGCCCGCACGAGAGAAGCGGGCAAGGGGCAGGTATGCGCACGCTTGCGAACTCTGGGGACGAGGCGGGGCAGGGACCCGGCCGATTCCTGATCCACTGGAGGTTCACATGATGCGAAAGCTCGTCAGCGCTGGTCTAGCCCTGATGATGGTGTTGCTTGCGGCGAGTCCAGCGCTAGCACAGACGTTCGTGAGCGGAAACTACGCCTGCAGGTCGCCGTGGAGCTTCGCAACCGAATCCAAGGTTCTCGGACGAACACACCACTGGCTCGAGCCTCCGACGGGCTCCCTGTACCACTACTGGCCGCTCGACGCCAACGGCAGCAACCAGTACTACACCTACAAGAAGTTCTGGTCCTACAGCGCACCTGGTTCGCAGTACTGGTGGGTGGTCGTCGAGGGAACCGACCCAACGGGTAGCTCCTCATACGGCAGCGTCTACTGCTGGCAATAGGCGAAGCGACGAGGGTGTCCGGTTGTGGCAGCAACCACGTCTGGGCACCCCGCTTCACGGGTGCAGTTCGGCGTTGCCACACGCACCGTGGCGCGAGTGATGATCGTCCATCTACATGTCGGAGGTGAGGTATGCGAAGAATCGTGATTGTGATCGCGGCCGCGCTCCTGCTCATGGGGACCGCCTGCGGAGATGACGGGGTGGGATCGTCGAGTCCCACGTCGCCCTCGGCAACGAACGTCGACGGCAGCCCTGCCGCCGAATTGATCACACCACAGTCGAAGTCGATCGACGACATACGGCTGGCGAACAAGCGCATCGCGGAGTGCGCTCGAGCCGCCGGTCTCGATGC
Source organism: Acidimicrobiales bacterium (assembly GCA_028822535.1). Classification (GTDB taxonomy): domain Bacteria; phylum Actinomycetota; class Acidimicrobiia; order Acidimicrobiales; family Salinilacustritrichaceae; genus Salinilacustrithrix. The sequence continues at coordinate 4,282 of JAPKDO010000206.1, read as the reverse complement.
GACCGTTGATCCGAACGGAGAGGGAGTCGAGGTCCAGGCTGGGGCGGACCAGACCGAACCGGTGGTGGAGATCGTGGAGGAATGCCAACAGGTGCACGGAATTCCCGACGTCCAGTACTCACAGGACGAACTGGTTGCGTTGTACGAGGCAACGGTTCGGCAAGGCGAATGTATGGAGGAGCATGCAGACGTCGACCTTCCCGAGCCACCCTCGGCTGAGGTCTGGATCGAGAGTCAGGGTGGGGCGTGGTCTCCGGTAGAAGAGCTCGGAAAAGCTCTACGCACCGGCGGCAACGCTGGACAACAGGCGACCGAGGCAGCGACGATCCGACAATGTCCAACACCTCGATGAAGCGACGACCTCTCGGGGAACTCTGAATGAGCCGATGGAGAGTGGTCGTCGCAGCCCTTTCGCTGTTGGTCGTTCTCGTCGCCGTGGGTGGGGTGCTGGTCGTGGCCATGACGGGAACGTCTGTCGACGAGAACGAAGGCGCCCAAGATGGCATCGTCTACGAAGTACTCGTCGGCACGATCGAGCGATCCATACCAGTGACGGTGAGGGCAGAACGATCCCACGCCGGAGTTATCCGGTCACCATCTGACGGCGTTGTGACCTCGATCCGAGTCTCGCCGGAACCGATCGGAGCCGGAGAGCAGCTTGCGTCCGTTGACCTCGTACCGGTGGTCCTCGCCGAGGGAACGGTCCCTGCATTTCGAACGCTGGAAGCTCTCACGCCCCCACTCAGAGGGGCAGACGTTGCGCAACTCGAACGCTGCCTCGCGAACCAGGGGCATATTCGCGGAGTCGCAGTCGACGACATCTTCACCGAGACCACCGCACTGGCCGTGCGGCGATGGCAACGATCGATCGGACAGTCAGAGACCGGCGCAGTGCAGCTCGGAGCCATTCAGTTCGTACCGTCGCTGCCGGCTGTCGTCGCCACCGCCGACGTTGGCGTGGGTGATGTGATCTCGGCTGGATCCGTCATCGGCACAGTGTTGTCGCCGGAACCCACAGCGGTGATCGACCTTGGGGAGTCCGCCGGCCTCATCGAGGCGGGACAGCACGTCCGTCCCACGCAGGAGACGGCCGGACTTGTCGAAGGCATCGTCCGAGAGGTTCGAACCGATGCGATGCCGACTCTGCAGGGGGACAACCCTGTGACACCGGGGTCAGGCGGATCGTCGATCGTAGGCGTCTTGGAGACGGGGGAAGGAGCGGCAGTTTGCGTCGCCGACTGCGCAGCCCGGACCATCAACGGACCGCTTCTGCTGGGGGCGGAAGTGGTCTTGGTGCCCCCGACCACCGGTCCGGTAGTTCCGATCGCCGCGCTGAGGTTCGGCCCCGACGGACAATCCGCGGTCTTGCTGGCGAACGGAGAGAGCGTTCGTGTCACCGTCCTCGCCGAGTCCGACGGCCTAGCCGTAGTCGAAGGCATCGATCTTGGCGCCCGGGTACTCCTGTCGGCCGACACGAGCCCGGAGTAGCGATCTGATGCCCAGCGATGCTGTTGGGGGCATCCGACTGACACGGGTGACGTTCGGCTATTCATCTGGCGCCGACCCCGTGGTTGACGATCTCAGCGTCTCGGTGAACCCAGGAGAGTCACTTGCCCTGGTCGGTGAATCTGGCAGCGGCAAGTCGACGCTGCTGTACCTGATGGGCTTGTTCCTCCGGCCGACGAGCGGTGAGTTGACCGTCTTCGGCACGAACCCCTGGAACTACGGAGACCGATACCGATCCTCGCTGCGGAGCAGCCGTGTCGGCTTTGTCTTCCAAGACGCATGCCTCGATGAACGCCGTTCGATCTTGGACAACGTCCTCGAACCGACCTTGTACCGGTCCACGAGGAGCCCGTCCGCAGCAGATGACGCTGCGAAGTTGCTTCGAGATCTTGGTGTGACGTCGCCGATGACCCGACGGCCGACACAACTGTCCGGCGGCCAGATGCAGCGGGTTGCTCTTGCTCGCGCGCTCGCCGGCGAGCCCGTCGTTGTTCTCGCGGACGAGCCAACCGGCAACCTCGACCTTCGCACCAGGCAGCTTGTGGTCGATGCGCTGTTCGGCCATGTGAAGACCGGGGCGATCCTCGTTATCGCGACGCATGACCTAGAACTCGCCGCCCTCAGCACACAGCAGGTTCGAATCTCTTGAGGATTGGGACGACCGCGCGTGAAGCGGTGCGGTCACTTCGTTCACACGCCGCGCTGAGCGTGGCACTGATCGTGATCACCGCGACAGCTACGGCGGCTCTGGTTCTAACGATTGGCCAGTCGACAGCCGAGCTCCGCTCGTTGACAGGTTCGTTCGATGACGCAGGAGTCGCGGTGATACGGGTACAGGCCTCCGGCAATGAACGGCTCCCGTTGGACCTCTGCACCGCTCTCAGACGATCGCACGGGGTCCGTACGATGGTCGCTCTTACTGCGTCAGAGGATGTTTTTCCGCGTTCGCTCCGAGGCTCCGCGGTTCGCGCTCCGATGCGCAGAGCGAGTCTCTGCTCCGAGCCAAGAGCTGAGCGAAGGTCCGCGCCGCCATCAGGCACCATCGGTGGCGACGCCCTCCTGGCGCTCCACCTCAATGCGGCGGTGAGCCCTCTTTTCACCGAGGATGGCGAGCTGATCGATGTCCGTGGAAGACACCGGTTCGTAGGTGGGATGTCGTTCCTCGACTCGCTCGTACTCGCGCCCACTCAGGAGAGTGATCGGAGCAACATTGTGGAGTACGTCGTCGAGCTGGAGCGCGCCGATGACATTTCTGCCTTCAGGGGAGTGCTTTCAGCCTCGCTGGAGGCCGCACAACTCGACGCCCGCGTCGCTGCACCCGTCGAGCTATCCCTGCTGCGGGCAGAGGTGGTCGCCCGCTCCGTCGAGCAGTCCCGGTCGCGTCTACTGGTAGGGGCTGTTGCCACCGGATTGCTCGTCTCGGCCGTTGGGCTCGTCGGCTCGTCGTTCCGTCGCCAGGAAATGGGTCGTCGACGGGTCCTGGGCGCGTCCCAAGCGTGGCTCGTGATCCTCGTGTCGACCGAGGCGGTACTTGCGGCCGGAGTCGGGAGTGTTCTGGGAGCGACATCCTCCGTCAGTTTCCTGGCATCCCGTGGAGATGCGCTTCCTGCCCCCGACACAGTGGCCAGCGGAGTCGTATTTGTGGTGATCGTGACGCTCCTGGGAGCCGTTGTACCAGCGTTGGTGTCGGCGGCGGTCGATCCAGCGAAGGCATTGAGGGTTCCGTGAGTCTGAAACATGCGCCCGGGTTTCGACCTGCCTGGGGCTATTGACGGCCTCCAGATCGAAGCGAGGGAGGTCGCTCCGCCCCGGACGTCGGCCCCGAAGGGTTGGAGGCGGTAGCGGACCACTGAGCACCTACGGGCTGGCAGCGATCTAGAGCTCGATCCCCACGCCGGGCTGGCCGATCTACACCATGTGATGGGACTCACCCCTTGGCCACTCGACCGTGGCGTTCACGCTGGACCGCTACCAGAAGGTGCTGCCAGGTGCGCAGGCCGAGGCAGCGGCTCGGTATGCCCAACTCCTCGACGGCGCCGAGGGGTGACGATGCCGCCGATCCAGGGCACAATGGAGGCGTGAGCACGACCGATGACATCCTCGAGGCCAAGCGTCGGCGTCGCCGGGCCGGAGATCCTCGCATCACACCAAAGGACCGCGAGATCCTGCTCCGCCTCACGACGGGCGACCTAATGGACGAGTTCCAGGCTGCCCTCGATGCTGACCTTGAGGCCGATCCGATTCTTGGTGGCCACGACACCGACGACGACTGAACGCCGAGAGCCAAGTCGACGTGTTGGTGATCGATGAATACCTTGCCGTACGCGGGCTCGCCGGTGCATGGCCGAGCGAGCTGTCCGATACCGAGACGCTCGTTCTTCCCTCGTCGCGGCACTTCCGGCTACTTCAGCGCCTCCATCAGCCTGGCGGCGGCCAACTCTCGCAATTGCTGGAACAACTGAGCGATGGCGGCGCCGACACCATCGTGAACCCCCACCCCGAAGTGCTGTCCATCCTCGACCCCAGGCCGCTGCTCAACATCGCCGCCGGCATCTCCGCCGCCCACGGGATCGGTGGCCTTCTCAACTGCGAAACGCTGGCCGCCGGTCTCACACACGGCCGAGAGCTCTGGTTTGGCACCGCACGCAACGTCGGACGCCTCCTTACCGAGGTCGCTGATGACCTCGACATCAGCATTCACGTCGCCGAACCCGACGCCTGAACCCCCGCTGACCGACCGAACAGACGAGATTCACCCAGTGAATCTCGTCTCTTT
>JAPKDO010000205.1 GCA_028822535.1 Acidimicrobiales bacterium | reverse complement strand
CCTCTACTACGACCGGGCGATGGCGATCGCGTTCGCGATCGCCAGCATCGACCGACTCGCGTCGCCCGTCGAACTGGCGGCGATCGAGTCGTTCCGGGGCCGGATACTCGGGCGGATCAGCGAGACCAAGGGCGTCGATCGTCAACAGGCCGCCCACGACGCCGGAACCCCTGCCGTCGACACCGACGACGACAACGACGCCGAGCTCCCGCCGGCCCGCCCCGTCGAGGAGGTGCTCGCCGAACTCGACTCGCTGATCGGACTCGACGACGTCAAGGCCGAGGTCACGCTCGTCGCCGACCTCACGAGAGTCCAGCTCCTGCGGGCCGAACGAGGACTACCGGTGGTCGACCAGTCGCGACACCTGGTCTTCTCCGGCAATCCCGGAACCGGGAAGACGACCGTCGCGCGCCTGTTGGCCGAGATCTTCCGATCGCTCGGGGTCGTCGCGAAGGGCCACCTCGTCGAGGTCGACCGCTCGGGCCTCGTCGCGGGGTTCGTCGGCCAGACTGCCCCGAAGGTCGTCGGCGTCTTCGACGAGGCGGACGAGGGCGTCCTGTTGATCGACGAGGCGTACTCGCTCGTTCGGGGCAGCGAGTCCGACTTCGGCCGGGAGGCGATCGACACGATCGTGAAGCTGGTCGAGGACCGTCGCGACCGGATCATCGTGATCATGGCCGGCTATCCCGACGAGATGGAACTGCTCGTGGGAGCCAATCCCGGCCTCCGATCCCGGTTCCCGAAGTCGATCCACTTCCCCGACTACTCGACCGACGAGATCATCGACATCTTCCGGATGCGGTGCGATCACGGCGGCTATCGCCCGACCGACGATGCCATCGATGCTGTGCGGACCCATGTCGACGCCGTTCCGCGCGACAAGGGGTTCGGCAACGGCCGCCTCGCCCGCAACATCCTCGAGGGAGCGATCGCCCGACAGGCCTCCCGTGTCGTCGACATCGACGACCCGAGCGACGTGGACCTGACGACGCTCGAGGCGTCCGACATCCCCGAGCGAGCGACCGCCGCGATCGACGACGACGCGACCGCACCCGGGTCACCGGCGGTCTGACCAGTACCGTCGTCGACACGATGAAGCGACTGGGCGCCCTCGTCGGGGCTTTGGTGATGGTCGTGGCCGGATTGGCTGTTCGAGGCACCTTCGGCGGCGAGGACGGAGACGGCGCCCCGCGCGGCGCAGGGACCACGGACGGCGTCGTGTGTGCCGCCGGCCTGTCGGCGTGCGGCGCGATCTCCGAGGCTCGCACGGAGATGGCGGGCGTCACCGCGGATGCCTTGCTCGAACCCGACGGGCGTCTCGATGGCGCGTGGATCGTGCCTGCGGCGTGGGCCGACCTGGTGATCGCGGAGCGAGCCCGCCTGGGCCTCGATCCCGCCTTCGAGGTCGACGGGGACCCGCTCGCGAGTTCTCCCGTCATGGTGGTCGTCTGGTCTGACCGTGCCGCCCAGCTGGCCGCCCGGTGCGACGCCCCGGTCGACTGGACCTGCCTCGCCGACCAGGACGGCACGCCACTCGCCGGCGGCGACCGCGTGCACACCGGCTCGCCCGACGTCGACTCCGCCACGGGCCTGCCGGTCGCGGCCGCGCAAGCGGCAGGCCTGCTGGGGACGTCGTCGTTCGCTGCGAACGACTTCACCGGCAGTTTCAACTCCCGTGCGAGCCGCCTCGCCGCGGGCCAGCGGGACGACCCGGTCACGACCATGCGCACGCAGGGACCCGGTCGGCTCACCGCGGCGAGCGGCGTCGCCGCCGACACGACGGCCCTCACGTCGAACTTCGGCGAGATCGCTCGCATCGACGAACTGACGCCGACCATTCGCGTCGACGTCGTGGCCCTCGTCCCGAGCGGTTCGTCGCTCGACGACGAGACACGGCGCTTGCTCGAACGCATCCTGGTCGACACCGGATGGGACGGACCGGGCACCGGCGACGACGGACTTCCCTCCGGTGGCGTTTTGGCCGCCATCCGCACCCTCTGGATCGAGAACCGATGACCCACACCAGGAGAACCCCCGTGTTCCGACGCACCAGCGCCTTGATCGCCCTCATCGTCGCGGTCGCCGCATGCAGCGGGGGCTCGAGTGACCTGTCGCTCGACGAGGACGGAAATCCTGTCCTCGACCCCGGCGACTGTCTCGTGGTCGACGTCGCTGTCTCGTCGGAGAAGATCGAGCTGCTGTCGCAGCTCGCCGCCGACTTCACCCAGTCCGACCTCGCCGAGACCGACGACGGCGAGTGCATCGTGCCGATCGTCCAGTCGAAGGCATCGGGCGGTGCCGCGCAACTCCTCGACGGCGGCTGGGACGAGGCGACCGAGGGTCCGCGACCGGTGATCTGGTCGCCGGCATCGAGCGCGTGGGGCACCGTCCTCAACCAGCGGTACGAGACCAGTGGTCGCGAACCGATCGCCAACGACTCGACGCCGTTCATGCTCACGCCGCTCGTGATCGCCATGCCCCGCCCGATGGCCGAGGCGCTCGGCTGGCCCGACGAGCCGCTCGGCTGGAGCGATGTGCTCGAACTCGCCCGCTCCGATCAGGGCTGGGCCGACTTCGGCCATCCGGAGTGGGGCGCGTTCCGACTCGGCAAGACGAACCCCAACTTCTCGACGTCCGGCCTGTCGGCGCTCATCGCACAGACCTACGCCGCCGCTGACAAGACGAGCTCGATCTCGGCCGAGGACCTGGCGAAGCCCGAGGTCATCCAGTACGGCGCCGACGTGGAGTCCGCCGTCGTCCACTACGGCGACACAACGCTCACGTTCATGAACAACTGGTACCGGGCCGATCAGCGAGGCAACCCCTACGCCTACGTGTCGGCCGCCGCGGTCGAGGAGAAGTCGGTGATCGACTACAACTCCGGCAACCCCGACGGCGTGCTGGACCAGGGCGAGGAACCTCGTGAACCCCGGGTCCCGCTCGTCGCGATCTACCCGGAGGAGGGCACGCTCTACTCCGACAACCCGATGATCGTCCTCGACGCCGACTGGGTCGACGGCGAGGAGAAGGCGGCGGCGGCGAAGTTCGTGGAGTTCGTGCAACTGCCCGAGAACCAGGAGAAGGTGCTCGAGTTCGGGTTCCGCCCCGGCAACCCCGACGTGTCGCTCGGCGCACCCATCGATGCGTCGAATGGTCTCGACCCGGCGCAGCCCCAGACGCTGCTCGACGTCCCCGACCCGGCCGTCGCCGTGTCGATCCTCGACGCATGGGACACGCAGCGCAAGAGCGCCCGGGTGACGCTCGTGATCGACGTCTCCGGGTCGATGGGCGACGTCGCCGACACGTCCACCGGCGAGACGAAGCTCGACCTGGCCAAGCGCGCCGCCGTCGATGCGCTCGACGAGTTCAAGGACGATGACGACGTCGGCCTGCGGATCTTCACGACCGACCTCGACGCGAACGGCGCCACGTTCGTCGACCTGGTGCCGCCCGGTCGCGTCGGTGACGTCCGCGAGAACCTGGCGAACCGGATCCGCGACCTCGTGCCCCTCAACGGCACCCCGCTCTACGACGTGACTGCCGCGACGTACGAGGAGCTCGACGCGTCGTACGACCCGACGCGGATCAACGCGCTCGTCCTGTTGACCGATGGCCAGAACGACGACGGCAACGGCGGGGACGACGCCCGACAGCTCGACGCGTTGCTCGACACGCTCACACGAGGGGCGGAGGGCGCCACGAGCAAGCCGGTGCGTGTCTTCCCGATCGCCTATGGCGGCGACGCCGACCTCGGCACGCTGCGTCGCATCGCCGAAGCGTCGAACGGCGCCGTCTACGACGCCAGCGACCCCCGCTCGATCACGAAGGTCTTCACGGCCGTGGTCAGCAACTTCTGACCCACCGGTACGCAATCGAAAGCGGGCGGTCGCGTAGCCTCGCTTCGATGTCCCAGCTGTCCTTTCGGGACCGGTTCCTGACACCTCCCGTGGCCCGGGCGATCACCGCGCCCGGGAGCATCCTGCTGGCCGGGGCCGTGGCAAGCGTCGCGCTCGCCACCGGGTTACCCCTGCTCGTCGCTCCCGTCGCCGGCATCGCGGCCTGGGGCGCGCGAGTGCTCGTCGCGGTGCCGCGCAACCAGGCGGTCGAGCGCGTCGACCCCTTCGACGTACCCGAGCCGTGGCGCAGCTGCGTGGTCGAGGCACTCAAGGCGCAGGTGCGATTCGATCAGGCGGTCGAGGCCACCGAGGCCGGCCCGATCCGGACCCGTCTCGAGTCGATCGGCCAGCGCATCGACGACGGCATCCGCGAGGTGGGACGGATCGCACGCCGCGGCGCCCAGCTGGTCGCGGCCCGCGGGGCCGTGGACGCCGAGGCTGCCCGAGCAGAACTGGCGACGGTGCAGCGGGACGCCGACGAGACCTGGGCGTCGGGCTCCAAACTCGAACGCACGGCCGACGCGCTCCAAGCGCAGATCGACACGGCCACCCGGCTCGACGGTCTCATCGAGGACGCCCGATCGCAGCTCCGCGTGCTCGACGCGCGGCTCGACGAATCCGTCGCACGAGCGATCGAACTGTCGGTGCGACTCGATGACGCGGAAGGACTCCGCACGGTCGACGACGATGTCGACCACCTGGTGACCGAGATGGAAGCACTCCGTCAGGCACTCGAGGAGACGAGCGGACCAGAGACTCGGGCGTCGGGCGCATGACCGCTCCCGACGACGCGTCAGCAGGTCGCTCCGGGGGCGGCGCATCATCGGTCGGTGCCGGGATCCTGCTCTCGCGGCTCAGCGGGCTCGTCCGCGAGATCGTGACCGCATCGTTCCTCGGCCTCGGCATGTCTGCCGACGCCTTCCGCGCGGCGTTGCGCATCCCGAACCTGATGCAGAACCTGCTCGGCGAGGGAGTGCTCTCGGCGTCGGTGATCCCGGTCTACTCACGCCTGGTCGACACCGATTCGGAGGAGGCCGGCAAGACCGCCGGCGCCATCGCCGGGATCCTGGCCGCCGTCACGGCGGTGCTGGTCGTCGTGGGCATGGTCGCCGCTCGACCGCTCACCATCTTGCTGACGCCGGGGTTCGAGGGCGAGAAACTCGATCTCACCGTCTCGCTCGTCCGCATCATGTTCCCGGGGATCGGCGTCCTCGTCCTGTCGGCGTGGTGCCTGGCCATCCTCAACTCACATCGCCGATTCTTCCTCTCCTACGTCGCCCCGGTGCTCTGGAACGCCGCCCAGATCGTCGTCGTGGCCGTCGTCGCCATCGGCGGGAGCACCGAGCAGTCCCTCGCCAACGCCCTGGCGTGGGGTGTCGTCATCGGCGGCGTCGCCCAGCTCGTGGTGCAGTTGCCGACGGTGCGGTCGTTGGTTCCCGGGCTGCGCATCACGCTCGACCGCCACCGACCCGCCGTCCGCGATGCGCTCGGTCGAGTCGGCCCGGTCGTGTTCGGCCGGGGCGTCGTGCAGATCTCGGGCTACGTCGACCTGGTGCTCGCCAGCCTCCTCGCGACCGGCGCACTGGCAGCCAACACCCAGGCCCAGTTCCTCTACCTCCTCCCGGTCTCGCTCTTCGGCATGAGCATCGCTGCGGCAGAACTACCGGAGTTGTCGCGGCTGGGTCCGCAGTCCGCCGCCGACATGGCCGAACGGGTCGAGCGCGGCCTCGGCCGGGTCGCCTACTTCGTGGCACCCACCGCCATCTTCTACATCGCGCTGGGCGAGACCCTCGTGTCTGCCCTGTTCGAACGCAACAACTTCGGGCCGAGCGAGAGCCGCCTCGTGTGGTTGGTGCTCGCGGCCTACGCCGTCGGATTGTTGGCGACGACGGCGTCACGCCTGCTGCAGAACACGCTCTATGCCCTCGACGACCCCAAGACCCCGGCGCGCATCGCGCTGGTCCGAGTCGTGGTCGGGCTGGTCGTGGCGCTGGCACTGATGTTCTGGTTCGACGGCTTCGTCCTGGTCGGCACGTCGATCCAGTCGGAGACCTCGTCCACCACGGACCTCTTCCATCTCGGCGCCGTGGGCATCGCCGTGGGATCGATGTGCGCCGCCTGGACCGAGTTCGTGCTGTTGCGCATGGCGCTGCGGTGGCGGATCGGTCAGGTTGCCCTCGGCGGCGGCCGCCTGCCCGAGGTCCTGACTGCAGCGATCGCCGCCGCTGCCGCCGGACGGGTCGTCGCGCTCGTCGTGCAGGATCCGGCGCCGATCGTCGAGTTCATCCCGGCGTTCGCCGCGGCCGCGATCGTCTACCTGGGCATGACCAGGGCCATGGGGTTCACGCTTCGCGAGGAGCTCTCGGGCATCTCGGGGCGCTGATCCACCAGACGGGACACGGCGACGGACGGGGCCCCTCACTCGGCGTCTACGATCGCCCCATGATCAAGGTCTTGAAGCGCTGGTGGAAGTACACGGTCGCCCGGATGAGCGGCTCGTTCGACGAACGGGCCGACCCGAAGGTGCAACTCGAACAGGCGATCACCGAGGCGCACGAGCAGCACAAGCGGCTCACGCAGCAGGCGGCGAACGTCATCGCCAACCAGAAGCAGACCGAGATGCGCCTCAATCGGGTCATGGAAGACCTCGAGAAGGTCTCGGCGAACGCCCGCCAAGCCGTGATGATGGCGGACCAGGCGACGAAGTCCGGCGACGCCGCCAAGGCGGCCGAGTACACGAGTGCCGCGGAGTCGTTCGCGAACCGCATGATCACCCTCGAGTCCGAGGTCGAGGACCTCAAGGCGCTGCACTACCAGGCCGCCGAGGCCGCCGATCAGGCCAAGAGCGCCGTACAGCAGAACTCGACGGCGCTGCAGAAGAAGCTCTCCGAGCGCCAGGCCCTGCTCGGCAAGATCGACCAGGCGAACATGCAGGAGGAGATGAACTCAGCCATGGCGCAACTCTCCGCCACCGTCGGCGAAGACGTCCCCACGCTCGAGGAGGTCCGGTCCAAGGTCGAGGCCCGCTACGCCCAGGCGAAGGGCATGTCCGAGCTCCAGGGCTCTTCGGTCGAAGGGCGCATGCTCGAGGTCGAACAGGCCGCCATGAACGTCGAGGCCCAGGGTCGCCTGGCCGAGATCAAGGCCCAGCTCGGCATCACGGTCGAGGAAGAGTCCGGCGAGGAACAGACCGCGATCGCCGGCGAATCGACCGGTTCCGAGATCCCCGACATGCCCGAAGGCGAGACCCAGACGGCCACCGGCGAAGGTACCGCCTGATCCCAACCTCCAGGCCACCCGGCCTGTTCTTG
>JAPKDO010000204.1 GCA_028822535.1 Acidimicrobiales bacterium | reverse complement strand
GGTGATGGGACACACGCTCGTCGACATCGCCGAGGCCCAGGGTGACCGTCCGCACAACCTCCTCATGCGTCGACGGCGCGGCGAACGCCGCCTGCGCGGCTACCTCGACGCGGCATGAGCTCTGGAGATGGTCGTTGCGTGCTGCGTTGCGGTCGTCGTACCGTCGATGCAGCGGCGAGGTGTGAACCCGATCCACCTCGTCCCGGTCTCGCTGGCCTGACCGTGAAGGGGCCAGCCATCCATTTTCCCGAGCACGGCGCCGCCGGGGCGTTTACCCTCTATGACCGTTATGAGGGTCTTGATGGATTGACTCTGATGTCCGGTGTTGCTGCGCTCGTGCCCACAAGGGCGAGGAGGCCAACATTGGAACGCGGCCATGTCGCTCCCCGAGCGATCGCCACCGCAGCACTGGCCCTCGCGCTGTTCGCCGGTGCGTGCACGTCCTCGGATGACGACGACATCGTCGACCCCGCGACGACCGAGACGACATCGACCAGCTCGACCTCGACCTCCGCGACGTCGTCGACCTCGTCGACCCCGACGACGAGCGGGGACGGCGACTCGGAGGAGAGCGCCGACGCCATCGAGCGTTACCTGGCCTTCTGGGACGCGCGGTTCGAGGCCAACACCGAACCCCCGGATCCCGATGATCCCGGGTTGGCGGAGTACGCCACTGGGCCCCAGCTCGAGAACGTCGTCGCCGAGACGCAACGCCGCCTCGATGCCGGTCAGGCCCTACGCGCGGCGGATCCGTCACAGACAAGTCACGTCGTCGAGATCGTGTCCACCGATGAGGGTCGGGTCGAGCTCCAGGACTGCTTCGTAAACGATGGGGTCGTCTACGAGGTCAGATCCGGGACGGTGGTCGACGACAGCGTGGTCACCCGCAGCGTGTCGGCCGTGATGGTCGAGGTCGACGGGCGATGGAAGCTCGAGCGGGCCACCGTCGTCCAGGAATGGGAGGGGGTTGCAGGATGCGCGCTCGCCTCCTGATCGCATCGTTGGTTGCGGCTCTGACGATCGTCACAATGGCACCGGCTGCCCGGGCCGACGACGGCGGCGATGCCTTCGTGGACGATGACGGCGATCCGACCGCGGTCGCCGACGACACCGTCGACGATCCCGGCAACCCGGGCGGGTCGGACGACGACTGCACGTATCGCGTCGCCATCGAGGACGACTTCGAGTTCGGCGTCTACGACGTCGACGGTTCGAGGATCCACAGCGAGACCGGCCGATGGCTCGAGCGAGTCTGCGACGGGTCTGCACAAGAGCCCTTCCCCGAGGGCGGCGCCGTCGATCCGCAGAATCTCGCGCTCAGTGCACGAGCATCCGTGCCGATCGCAGATCCGCCGATGACGACGAGCCCATCGGCGGACGATCGGCTCTACACCCAGGTGACCACCTGGCTGTGGATTGACGGGGACTGGTGGCAGCCGTATTCCGCGACGGCGACAGCCGGTCGGGTCTCGTCGACGGTGACGGCAACGCCGACCTCGGCGACCTGGGACATGGGCGACGGAGAAGTCGTGTCCTGCCAGGGCCCCGGCGTCCCGTGGCGTCGAGGCAGCCCCGACAGCGCCACGTATTGCAAGCACACGTACCGGCACTCCTCGGCCGGTCAGGAGAACGGTTCGTACACGCTCGCCGTCACGGTGACCTTCGAGATCTCGTGGACCTCGAACACGGGCAGCGGTGGGTCGCTGGAATCGATCGAGCGGTCCGCGTCACGCGCAGTCGAGGTGGGCGAGATCCAGGGACTGGAGACGGAATGAGCACGCGAACCGACACCGCCGCAACGCCGAGCACGAACGGCCGGGGCCGGACCGACGACGTCCGTGACATGAGCCTCCAGCCACCTCCGAGTGCGCGACGAGTACGGATCCCGGAGTTGCTGATCGGCGCTGCCATCGTGGTCGGCTTCGCCCTCGCTGCGGTGCTGTGGCACTCGAACTCCACACAGCGAGAACCTGCCCTCGCACTCGCCGCCGATGTCGCGCGGGGCGACGCGATCAGCGCGTCCGATCTGGAAGTCGTCTACCTCGGAACCGATGACCCCATTGCTCGGCTCGCACCGTCGGAGAGCGTCGACGTCATCGGACGAGTCGCCGTCGCCGACCTCCAAGCCGGCACGCTGATCACGTCGGCGAACGTTCTCGACCTCCCGGCACTCGCACCCGGCGACGGTGTCGTCGGGCTGGCCCTCGATCCGGGCCAGTACCCGGCGGGTCGGCTCTCGCCGGGTGACGTCGTCAACGTGGTCGTTCCCGGCGACGCCGAAGACGGTCCGATCGCGGAGTCGGCCGTGGTGTTCGCCATCGAGGAGCTCGGTGGCCAGGGACGTCGGTTCATTTCGCTCCAGACGAGCGAGGAGGCCGCCAACCGCATCGCGTCCGCAGCAGAGGCCGGCCCGGTGCGCCTTGTCCTGGTGGCGGCCTGATGCTCGTCGTCTTCGGCTCGGCTCGATCGTCCCCGGGGGTGACCACGGCGGTCGTTGCCATTGCCTCGTGTCTCGACCGGGCGATCGTCGTCGAGGGGGACCCCGACGGTGGTGTCCTCGCGGCGCGGTTCGGACTGTCGAAGGAGCCCGGCCTCACGACCCTCGCCGCGGGAGCTCGAGCTGGGTCACCGGAACCGATTGCCATCGAGGCCCACCAACAGGAGTTGCCCGGAGGCGTCGAGGTCATTGTGGGGCCCGCGTCTCCCGAGAGTGCGACTGCGCTGTGGCGGAGCTCAGGACCGCGGGTCGCGTCGACCCTCGCTGACGTCGCTCACACGATGCCGGTCCTGGTCGACGCAGGTCGTCTGAGTCCGGTCGCCCCAACGGCATCGCTCCTCGAGGTCGCGGATCTTCTCGTCGTGGTCGTTCGACCGATCCTCGAGGACCTCCACGCGCTCGCGGCCCGAACGCAGTCGTTCCGATCGCACGCTGCCCGACTCGTCGTCCTGATGGTCGGGGAGCAGCCCTACGGCCCCGCCGACGTGGCAGAACAGCTCGGCGTCCAGGTGATCGGCGTACTCGCCAGCGATCCGAGAGCGGCCGACGCACTCGCCGGCCGCGCGTGGATGTCGAGAGGTCTGCGACGGTCCTCGCTCGCCCGATCCGCCCGGTCAGTGGCCGAGCGGCTCGTGCAGTCGGCGCCCCAGGGGCTCCACAGCACCGAGTCCGTCCCGATGGTTGGGCACTGATGACTTCGCTCCACGATCGGCTGCAACGGACACCAGACGCATCCGTCGGTGTACCACTCGATGTGGTCCATGAAGTCCACGCCCGTGTCGGCGATGCGCTCACCGACCGCCACGCAACCGACTCGGACGCAGGCCGGCCGCGCATGCGAGTCGAGGACGAGCGCGCCCTCTCCAGAAAGCTCATCGGGGACGAGCTCTCGCGACTGGCAAGCCGCGCCCTCGAGCGTGGCGAGCAGCCGCTGGACGAGGCTCAGGAAGCCGAGGTAGCCGTCGCGGTCTTCGACCGCCTCCACGGGCTGGGGCGACTCCAGCCCCTACTCGACGATCCCGCGATCCGGGACATCCACATCTCTGGGCACGCCCGCGTCTGGCTGGAGCTCCGGGACGGCAGGAAGGTGCGTGGGCCCGCGGTCGCCGACTCCGACGGCGAGCTCATCGAGCTAGTGGCCACGGCCGCCCGTCGGCTGGGCCGGTCGGAACGACGATGGGACAACGCTCGGCCCGAGCTGAACATGCAGCTTCCGAACGGAGACCGACTCCACGCGCTGATGGCGGTAAGTGGTCGGCCGGTCGTCACCATTCGTCGGCACGACTTCTCCATCAGCCGGCTTGACGAGCTGGTCGACCGGGGCATGGTCGATTCGACGATGGGCGAGTTCCTCCGGGCGGCCGTTCGGTCGAAGCGGAACCTCATCGTCGCGGGAGGCACGGGAACAGGGAAGACCACGATGCTCCGCTGCCTGATCAACGAGATCGATGCCGACGAGCGGTTGATCACGATCGAGGACTCGCTCGAGCTCGGTCTGGAGCACTTCGAGGACCTCCATCCCGACTACGAGTCGCTGGAGGCGCGGGAGGCGAACACGGAGGGTGTCGGTGCCTTCTCGCTCTCCGACCTGGTCCGAGCCGGGCTTCGGATGGACCCGCAGCGCGTGATCGTCGGCGAGGTCCGAGGCGCCGAGGTCCTGCCCATGCTGCTCGCCATGAGCCAGGGCAATGACGGCTCGATGTGCTCGATCCACGCTGACTCGTCGAAGGGGGTGTTCGGACGGCTCGCGATGTACGCAGCGATGACACGGGAACGCCTCACACCCGAAGTCACCAACCTCCTCGTCGCGCAGGCGGTCGATCTGATCGTCCACCTCGGTTGGGTGGGTGGGCACCGTCGAATCACGAGCGTGCGGGAGGTGACCGGCCTGATCGAGGGCGGCCAGATCGCGTCCAACGAGCTCTGGACTCCCGGGCCCGACGGAGGAGCCGTGCCGAACGTCCCTCCCAGCGATGCGACAGCCGCAGCACTCGCCGGTGCCGGGTTCGATCCTCGCCAACTCGGTCGGATCGGAGCCGTCCGATGAGCGCGGTCGTGATGGGCGCCCTCGCTGCCTGCGGAGCCGTCGGAGTCTGCATCCTCCTCGCGGGCCTCACCGGCCGCGAAGTACTTCCCCGGAACCTTGCTCCCCATCGCGGGTCGGGGTTGGCTGCACTGACCGGAAAGGTCACCTGGGCGGCGCTCGCCGCAGCGGTGGCGCTGCTCCTCACGGGTTGGCCCGTCGGGGCACTGCTCGCCGCGCTGGCTGCCCTTGCCGCGCCCGACCTGATCGGCGGCAAGGCCGAACGTGAAGCGGTCATCGCCCGTACCGAAGCGATCGCCACCTGGACCGAGATGGTGCGCGATTCGATCGCGGCAGCCTCCGGTCTCGAGGAGGCGATCATCGCCACCGCGCAGGTGGCCCCGGCGCCGATCCGTCGGGAAGTCCGGGTCCTCGTCAACCGACTCGAACGGCAACCGCTCGTCGCGGCGCTCTCCGCGTTCGGCGACGACCTCGCTCATCCGTCCGGCGACCTCGTGGTGGCAGCGCTCTCGATCGCCGCACGGACCGAAGCCAGCGATCTCACTGGTCTTCTCTCACGGCTGTCCGATGCGATCCGTGGCGAGGCGCGCATGCGCATCCGAGTCGAGGTCGGCCGCACCCAGGTTCGGACGGCCAGCAAGGTGATCATCGGCGTTGTCGCCGCGACCATCGCACTGCTCGCCGTGCTCAACCGGGACTACCTCGGCGTCTACTCCAGCGCGTCGGGTCAACTGGTGCTCCTCGTCGTCGGAGGCATCTTCGCGACAGGCGGGTGGCTACTCGTGCGCATGGCGGAACTCGAACTTCCCGACCGGTTCTCGGCGAGGACGACCGGCGAGGTCCACCGGTGATCGGCGTCATCGCCCTTCTCGGCGCCGGGATCGGCCTCGGTGTCTGGATGATGTTTCGAGCGGTACGTCCCCGCGTCGAGCCACTCGGAGCCGCGCTCGCCGCACTCGACCGTACGGCTGCAATCGACCCGACCGAGTACGTACGGGGCGACACATTGGAACGCCGGGCCGGCGGAGCGGCCCGGCGTCTCGTGCGGACCCTGGGCACCGACCTCGACGACTACGGCGTCGACCTCCGCATCCTCGATCGGTCGCCAGCACGACATGCGCTCGACAAGATCATCGGCGCCGTCGGCGGCATGGCGGCGCCCCTGCTCGTCTGGGGCGGTCTCGGCGTCGTCGGCATCCGGCTTCCCGTCGTCGGCGTATTGGGGCTCAGCGCCGGCGCGGCGATCGGCGGGTGGATCCTCCCCGATCTGACGCTCCGGGAACAGGCCGCCCGTCGGCGCAAGGCCTTCCGGCACGCGCTGTCCTCCTACCTCGATCTCGTGAACGTGATCATCGCCGGCGGCGGTGGGATCCAAACCGCGCTGTACACCGCTGCGGACGCCGGCGATGGGTGGGCGTTCGCCGCCATCCGCCGAGCGCTCGATCGCGCTCGTCTCACCCAACGGTCGCCGTGGGACACCTTCGCCGACCTGTCCGAAGAACTCGACGTTCCCGAGTTGGCCGAGCTCGCTGCGGCCGTGGCGCTCGCAGGATCGCAGGGCGCTCGCATCCGGTCCTCGCTGGCCGCCAAGGCCGACACCCTGCGCGGGCATCAGGTGGCCGAGACCGAGGCGGCCGCCGAGTCCGCGACCGAGCGAATGACGATCCCCGTCGCCGTCCTGTTGTTCGGCTTCCTCGTGTTCGTCGCCTATCCGGCCGTGCAACAGATCACCACCGTCTCAGGACCCGCCGGGCCCTGAACCCACCGATCAAGGAGACCCACCAGGAGGGCAATCCACATGACAACCACCCAATGGCTCCGACTGTGCGCGGACTACGTCCTCGCACGGCTCGAACTCGATCCCCGAGGCGACCGTGGGCTCACCACCACGGAGGTCGCCGTCATCACGTTCCTTCTCGTGGGAGCGGCGATCGTCGTGATGGGGATCATCTACACCGCAGCCACCGACAACGCGAACAACATCCCTGACCCCGAAGCGCCGACCGCCGGTTGATCGGCAGCCTGCGATGCGGACCACGGCCCGGCTTCGGCCGTGTCGAAGTGACAGGGGAATGACGACCAGTCAGGTCGCCATCGTCTTTCCCGCGCTCCTCTTCTTCATCATGCTCATCGTCCAGTACGGACTCTGGTACCACGCCAAACAGGTGGCGGACACTGCTGCCGCTGAGGCGCTTGACGCCGCCCAGACCCCGTCGGGGACGGCGGACGATGGTGAGCGAGCGGCGATGGAGTTCCTCAGGAGTTCGGGCAACCTCGGCGATCTCCGAGTCATCGTTGACAGGGAGACCGACGCGGTCACGGTCGAGATCTCCGGCGCCGCACCGCAGCTCGTTCCTGGCTTCGCCTGGCAGGTTCGCTCGACGGCCACCGCTCCGGTCGAGCGGTTCATCCCGGAGGTCGACCGGTGACCCGGCCCGCATCGTGCGATCGAGGCAGCATCGCCGTCGAGACAGCGGTCATCGCTCCCGCGTTCGTGTTCCTCCTCCTGCTCGTGGTCTTCGCCGGGCGTGTCTCGCACCTCGACGCCGCGGTACAACGGGCCGCGTCGGAGGCGTCGCGCGCCGCATCGCTCGAAGGCGGACCCGAGTCCGCCGAGCAAGCCGCGATCGAGGCGTGGAAGCGGTCAGCGAGGAATGCGCGGGAAGA
>JAPKDO010000203.1 GCA_028822535.1 Acidimicrobiales bacterium | reverse complement strand
GCGGACGCGGACGCGGACGGCTCGGAGAGCTGGCTCGCAAAAATCACCAGCGTCATGACCTCTGCGTCGGAGCTCTCGTCGTCCGAGGTAACGCTTACGTCGACTTCGGCCTCCGACGGCGACGCCTTCGCCAGCCTCCTCTACGTCCAGAACTGGCACGCGATCATCGCCGACCAGCCCTACTTCGCGTCGTTCGGCCGGCCGTCACCGTTGCGGCATCTGTGGTCGCTGGCCATAGAGGAGCAGTTCTATCTGCTGTGGCCACTGGCGATTCCCGTCGTGTTGCGCCGGTTGGGCCGACGACGAACCGCGGTGCTGATCGGAATCGGAATCGCACTCTCGGCGTGGCTGATGAGCCTCACGGCCGACATCGCCGCACCCGAGCGTGCCTACTACGGCACCGATACCCGGGCGTTCGGCATCCTCCTCGGCGGACTGCTCGCATTCGGCTGGACGCCGGAACGGGTCCGACCCACGCTGGCACGCCCGGCTCGGTGGATCGTCGACTCGCTCGGCGTGAGCG
This sequence comes from Acidimicrobiales bacterium, assembly GCA_028822535.1. Taxonomy (GTDB): domain Bacteria; phylum Actinomycetota; class Acidimicrobiia; order Acidimicrobiales; family Salinilacustritrichaceae; genus Salinilacustrithrix. The sequence continues at coordinate 6,698 of JAPKDO010000203.1, read as the reverse complement.
CGTTGCTCGCGCTCATGTGGCAGTTCTCGAATCGCAGTGAGTTCGATCCCTGGACCTACCCCCAGGGGTTCCTGTTCGTGGATCTGTGCTCGATCGTGCTCCTCATCGCCGCGACCCACCCCGCATCGTCGCTCCACCGGATCGCAGGGACCGGCGCGCTCGCGGCGCTCGGGCGGCGCTCGTACTCGCTGTACCTGTGGCATTGGCCGGTCATCGTGTTCACCCGACCGGGCGTCGACTGGGGTCTCGACGGGTGGATCGCGCTCGCTGCACGGATCGTGCTGATCGCCGGCCTGTCGGAAGCGTCGTACCGCTTCGTCGAACAGCCGTTCCGCGACGGACGCGTCGGCCGTCTCGTCCACGGATTCACGAAACGTGTCGGCCCTGCGCGATCCCGGCGCGTGGGGATCGTCGGCGGCGCAGTGGGAGCATTGGCGGTCGTCACCCTGCTGGCCACGCCGTCGCCCGTACTGCAGGTCGAGACCGCAAGGGCGCCGATCGCGACCACGACCACGGCCCCCACCACGACGGCACCTCCGTCGACCGAGGCAGCGGCAGAAGCCGCGGAGCCGACGACGACCACCACGCTGGCGCCGACGCCGACGACGCCGCCGACCGGGAAGGTCTCCGTCATCGGAGAGTCGGTCACGCTGGGAGCGGTCAACCAGCTCCGGCGGTACTACGGCGACCGGATGGGCATCGATGCCCGGGAGGGTCGACGAGCGAGCGAGAGCATCGCACTCCTGCAGAAGCTGGCAGGCGAAGGCATGATCGCCCCGACGGTCATCCTGCACATCGGGAACAACGGCGCGATCTCGTCCGATTCCTTCGACGCCGTCTACGAGGCCGTCGGCCCGGATCGGACACTGGTGCTCGTCAAGATCCGGGTACCGCTGCGCTGGGAGGAACAGGTGAACGGCGAGATCGACCGCCTCGCGTCGATGCACACGAACGTCGTGGTCGCGGACTGGAATGCCATCGCCAACGCCGAACCGGGGCTGCTCACCGAGGACGGAGTCCACCTCAGCGCCGCCGGCCGGGAGCGCTACACCCAGGTGCTCGCGTCCGCTGCGCCCTGAGGACCTCGTGCCGATCCCGGGTTCGCTTCAGGTGCCGGGGATGTCGAGCAGTTTCTCGCGCACTGCATACATGACCGCCTCCATACGCGTGTGGAGGTGCAGCTTCTCGAGGATGTTCCGGACGTGGTTCTTCACCGTGTTCTCGGAGATGTAGAGCTCGCCGGCGATCTCCCGGTTGGACATCCCCTGGGCGACGAGACGCAGCACCTCGAGCTCCCGCTCGGTCAGACGGGGCGTCGGGACGGAGGTGCGCTCGTCGGCGCGCTTCGCGAGGTTGGTGAACTCGGTGAGCAGCTTCGACGCCATCGAGGGACTGATGAGGCTCTGGCCGGACACGACGGCTCGGACCGCTGACGCGACCTCCTCGATGGAGATCTCCTTCAGGAGATACCCGGTCGCCCCGGCCTTGATCGCTTCGTAGAGATCGTTCTCTTCGTCGCTGACGGTGAGCATCAAGATCTTGGCCGACGGCGCCTCGTCGGCGATCAGACGAGTGGCCTCGATCCCGTCGATCTCGGGCATGCGCACGTCCATCAGGACCACGTCGGGAACGATGTCCGCGACCCGTTCCACGGCGTCGCGACCGTCTTCGGCCTCGCCGACGACCTCGATGTCGTCCTCGGCCTCGAGCACCATGATGAGTCCGCGCCGGAAGAGCGCGTGATCATCACAGATCATCACGCGGATCGGGTCGCTGCTCACGTTGTCGTCGTCACTCACCCTGGCCACCCTCCCGAAGACACCGTGGCAATGTACCGGGTGGGGCCCCATCGGGCGGTGTCAACCGGCCCGGATGCCCAGCCGCTCATGGGGTCCGAGCGATGCAGAAGAACCGCACGTCCGGCACGCGCAGGACGTCGAGCGTGGTGCGCGCTGCCCGGATCGTCGCTCCGGTGGTGCACACGTCGTCGATCACCAGCAGGCGCGGTATCCGAGCTCCTCGCCACTTGCGGCGGAGCGTGAACCGGACGTTGTCGGCCCGGGCTGCTCGGGTCCGCCCCGTCTGCGGGTCTCCGGCCGGGCGCCGGAGCAACCCGTCGACCTCGCATCCGAGACGCCGGCCGACCGCATGGGCCACCAACTCCGATTGGTCGAAGCCGCGGTCGCGACGCCGGCGGGGCGATGTCGGCAGCCACGTGCACACCAGATCGTCGGTGCGGACGTCGTCGAGCACACGGTCGGCGATGGCATCGGCGAGCGTGGTCACGAGTCGGCGTCCGTCGCGGAACTTGAGCGAGCCGACCACGGTGGTCCCGGCCCCTTCGTAGCCGAAGAGCGCTGGCACCGGACCGACGCCACGGACCCGGGTCGTCGGCGCGGGCGGGAGGCGACGCCAGCACGGATCGCAGAGCGCGAGGGGCGACGCCCCACACAACACGCACGAGGATCGCAGGACCGGCACGGAGACGACGGTACGCAGCCCCACTGACAACGAATCGTGTGGGGAACGTGTCAACCCATCCACGTCGTCGAACGTCGGTACGGGTGATGATGGCTTCGATGGCTTCCCGCCACGATTCTCGCAACGACGGATCCCTCCGGGGCGACCGTGCGTTGGATCCCTGGATGGTCGACCTGTATCGCGCCGAGTATCGGAGCCTCGTGCGTCTCGCCACGATGCTCGTCGACGAGCGAGGACTCGCCGAAGAACTGGTACAGGACGCATTCGTCGCCGCCGCCCGGACCTCGGGCGCCGGATCCCTGCGAGACCCGGCTGCAGCACCGGCGTACCTCCGCAGCGCGGTGATGAATCGCGCTCGCTCGCACCTGCGCAAGCGCCGCGTGCGACGACGCCACCTCCGCAGCGTGGAGCCGCCACGCAGCGCGCCCGGCGCGGACGATCCCGTGCTCCGGGCCGATTCGACGCGACGGATGGTCGCTGCGCTGCGCCGACTCCCGCTCCGCCAACGTGAGGTCCTGGTCCTGCGGTACTACGCAGATCTGAGCGAAGCCGAGATCGCCGAGACGCTCGGCATCGGCACCGGGTCCGTCAAGACCCATGCACATCGCGGACTCGCCGCGCTCGAACCACTCCTGGACCAGCCATGACTCGCCCGAACGATCTCCCGGGTACCGAAGCACGACTCCGTGCTGCGCTGTCCGACCACGCCCAGACCATCGAGCCGTCGGGAGACGGCTTGCAACGAATCGAGGAACGACTCATGGACCCCCGCAACGACATCGGCACGACTGGCCCGGCCTCTCGTCGACGCAATCCGCTACTCATCGGAGCGGCGGCAGCGGCCGCCCTGGCGATCGGCGTCGTCACCTTCGTCGCGATCTCGGACTCCGACGACGGTGAGGTCGTGGCCGACACGACGTCGACCTCGTCGACATCGACGGGTCCCACGACGACGACCACCACCGAGCCGGCCTTCACCACCGACGTGGACCCCTTCGCCGTCGCGTTCCCCGGTCCGCTCACCAGCCGACGGTTCGATGCACCCGAGCCGGCCGCCCTCGGCTACGCGACCGACGTGCTCGGCTTCACCGACCTCGTGGCCGGCGAATTCCAGCAGGGCGACTCCCGATCGGGCGAACTGGTCGTGTCGGACCGCGACGGCGGTGCCGAGACGACGATCCTCCTGCGTCAGATGGACGACGACACCTGGTTCGTCCTGGGCTCGCAGACGCCGAACATCGTGGTCGACACTCCGGCGGCCGGCGATGCCATCTCGTCACCGTTCGAGACCAACGGCGAAGCGCTGGCGTTCGAGGGGACGGTCGACGTCACGGTGACATTGCAGGACGACGCCGTCGGACGCGGGTCGGACGGTTTCGTCACCGGCAGCGGAGTCCCCCCGGCGGGACCGTTCACCGACAGCATCGAGTTCAGCCCTCCCAGCGAGGACGCACCGGGCATCCTCATCTATCGAGTCTTCTCTGCCGAGGACGGACACGTCACCGAGGCGACCTCCTTCCCCGTCCGGTTGCTCGCCGGTTGACGGCTCCCGCGGTCGACAGCGGACGAGCCCGCGGCTCCGCCGGCGCGTGTCAACCTGCAGTCGTGACGATCAATCTCTTCTCCGACACGCAGACGAGACCGACCGACGCGATGCGCGCAGCGATGGCGTCTGCCGAAGTCGGCGACGAACAGCGCAAGGCCGATCCCACGGTCAACGAGCTCCAGGAACGGATGGCCGACCTGCTCGGGAAGGAACGAGCGATCTTCTTCCCGACGGGGACCATGTGCAACCTCGTCGCCATCGCCGCCCACACCACGCATGGCGACTCGATCGTGCTCGAACACTCGGGGCACGTCCTCCGGTCCGAGACGTCGGGCGCCGCCGCGGTGAGCGGGTGCGTGATCGAGACGATCCGCGGCGAACGCGGCATGTTCACCGTCGAGCAGTTGAACGAGGTCATGACGCCGGGCAACCAGTACGCACCTCCCACACGACTCGTCTGCCTCGAACAGACCCACAACTTCGCCGGCGGGACGGTGTGGCCACTCGACCGGTACTCGACCGTCGCCGATGCGGCTCACGATGCCGGTGTCGTCGTCCACACCGATGGCGCTCGGTTGATGAACGCCGTCGTGGCCTCGGGCGCGTCCGCCGAGGCATGGGCTGCACCCGTCGACACGATCTGGGTCGACTTCACCAAGGGTCTCGGAGCCCCCACCGGCGCCGTGCTGGCCGGGGACGACGAGGTGATGGAGCGGGCGTGGTTGCTCAAGCACCGTTTCGGCGGAGCGATGCGCCAGGCGGGCATCGTCGCTGCCGGTTGTCTCCATGCGCTCGACCATCACGTCGATCGCCTCGCCGACGATCACGCCAATGCTCGGCGCCTCGCCGACGGCCTCGCCGAACTCGGATTCACCGTCACCCCACCGGACACGAACCTCGTCTACGTCGACCCACGACCGGTCGGGCTGACCGCGAAGGGGTTCGCCACCGCGATGGCGTCCCACAACATCGAGATCAGCACGATCGGCGATCGCAACCGGTTGTGCACGCACCTCGACGTGTCGACCGCGGACGTCGATGCCGCGCTCGATGCCGTCCGCGCCGTGCTGGCCGAAGGTCCGACCGACGGTCTCACCGCTGCCCCGCCCGCCTACGACGGATAGCCGCCGGATCAGGAGTTGACGAGCTGGCCAGCCGGAGGATGGCGAGCGAGTAAGTCCGAGGGCGGAGCGGCCTAACCGATGCGGGCGGCCTGGCCGCCGTCGACGGGGAGGATGACGCCGGTGATGAAACTGGCCTCGTCCGACGCGAGGAACAACGCCGCATTGGCGACGTCCCATGCGGTCCCCTGACGGCCGCCGAGCGGGACCTGCTCGTCTCGGCGATCCGCCACCTCCGACCGGTCGACGCCGAGCGCGTCGGCCAGCGCGTCGACCGCCATGGGGGTGTCCATCAGGCCAGGCATGATCGCGTTGGCCCGGATGCCGTGCTTGGCGTTGCCGTTGGCGACCGATTGGGTCAACGCGTTCACCCCGGCCTTCGAGGTCTTGTAGGCGAGCATGTTCGTCGACGCCACAGCGGCGAGGGACGAGATGTTGACGATGGCGCCACTCCCCTGTGCCCGCATGACCGGGAGCGCGTGCTTGCAGGTGAGGTACATGCCCTTGAGGTTCACCTGGTGGATGCGGTCCCACACCGCCTCGTCGAGGCTGACCGGGCCGCCGTCGCCACCACCGATGCCCACGTTGTTGACCAGGATGTCCAGCCGTCCGAACGTTTCGGTCGCTGCAGCGACCATCGATTCGCAGTCGGCGCTGGACGTCACGTCGCCGGCGACGGCGACGGCCGCGTGGCCGGCGGTCGCGAGCGCTTCGACCGTTGCTTCGGCGCGCTCGACGATCCGATCGACGACGACGACCGATGCACCCTCTTGGGCGAATCGCCGGCATGTGGCGCGTCCGTTGCCGATCGTCTCTCCCGGGGTCTGACCACCACCGACGACCAGCGCGACGAGTCCGGCGAGGCGACCGTTCCCCGGGTCGGTCATGCCGGGAAGCCCGGGACGCCATCGTCGAGCTGCACGCCGCACGAGTTCAGCGCCATCGACACCAACGTGTACTGCCCGACCGCGAAGATCAGATCGAGGATCTGTTGGTCGGTCCAGCTCTCGGCCAGCGCCGCCCACGTCGCGTCGCTGATGCACTGGTCGTCGTGGAGTTCGTCCGCCGCGGCGATCAGCACGCGGTCGATGGGCGTCCAGGGTTGCGTGACCGAATCGTCCGTGAGCGACCGGATCTCGTGTTCGCTCAGGCCGGCCTGGATACCGATCGACGTGTGCTGGCCGAACTCGTAATGAGAACCACAGCGCCAACCCGTGCGCAGGATGACCAACTCACGCTCGCGTGCGGGCAACGTCGACTTGGCGAGCACGTGGTTCCCGAACACCAGCCACCGCTTCAGCAGCTTCGGGTGGTGCGCCAGCGTCCGGAAGATGTTGAGCGACCCCGGCGGGACGATCGCCTGCGTCTCTTCGTCCAGTGTCGCCGGATCGAGCGGTTCGAGTCGGGGCGCGGACGGGCGGGGTCGGTGCGACATGGCCGCACGATAACCCCGCCCGTTCGCTCAGCTCTGAACGATCACCTGTAGGCCGGAGGCGCCAGCCGGAGGGCTGACGCGACGGCCTTGCCTCGATTGTGAGGCTCGACCGGGG
>JAPKDO010000012.1 GCA_028822535.1 Acidimicrobiales bacterium | reverse complement strand
GGCATGGTCCTGGCCGACGACACCTCCCCAGAGGTCGACGGCTGGTCCGGTCGCGGTCACGTCGCCCATCCTGGCCCGAGCAGCGACTCGACCCGAAGCCAGATCTGTTCTTCGATGCCGTCGACGTCACCCGTCGCGTCCACGATGATCCAACGATCGGCGTCCGCCGTTGCCTGCGCGTGGAACCCGGATCGGACCCGGTCGTGGAACTCGACGCTCTCCGACTCGAGCCGATCGGGCGCCGCGTGTCGCACGCGTGCCCGGGCGACGTCCACGGGTACGTCCAGGAGCACGACGAGGTCGGGTTCGAGCCCGCCCGTCGCCCACAGCGACAGGTCGCGCACCTGTGCCGGATCGAGCCCACGGCCGTGCGCCTGGTACGCCACCGACGAGTACAAGTACCGGTCGGTCACCACGTGCTGGCCGGCCGCCAGCGCCGGGCCGATCTGACTGGCGACGTGTTCGGCGCGGTCGGCGGCCATGAGCAGCGCCTCGGTGCGTGGATCGAGATCACCCGTGGCCGGATCGAGGAAGATCGACCGGATCGTCGCCCCGGCCACGGTGGCACCGGGCTCGAACGTGCGGAGCGCGCCGATCCGTCGGGCGAGGCGTTCGGCCTGGGTCGATTTCCCGGCAGCTTCACCGCCCTCGAAGGCGATGAAGCGCCCGCGGTCCGGTCCGCTCACCGCGGGTCGTCGCCGCTGCTGGTCTTGGGCATCTCGACCAGGTCCTTGCGGGCGGCGTCGCGCATCGATGACGAGGCGATGAAGCCGGCGGCGATGATGATCAGCGCCGCGGTCCACAGTGTCAGGCGGACTCCGGGCACGGCGATGGACAGGCCGAACAGGCCGACGTGGCCGTCGTCGAAGAGGCTCTCGGACACGCCGCCGAAGAGCTCGGAGAGGAACGGCCCGACGGCGAACGAGATCAACACGCACAGTCGGACCAGGGTGTAGAGCGCCGAGAAGATCCGACCGCGCAGCTCGTCCTCCACGTGCTCGTGCAGCATCGTGAATCCGAGGACATAGACGGTGCCGGCACAGATCCCGAGGACGAAGACGAACGCCGACGCGAGCTGGATGGCCGACATCGACGCAGCGGCGAACAGCGACACGCCGGCCACGAACACCGCGCCGACGAACGTCCACTCCTTGGGGATCCGCTTCTGGAACACCGAAATCGAGACGACGCCGCCGGCGACGCCGAGTCCCAGAGCGAAGATGAGGACACCGAACCCGGCGTCGCCGGAGCCGAGGACGTCCTCGGCGAACACCGGTCCGAGCGGCACGAGCATGCCGCCTCCGATCAGTCCGGTGGCGAGGCCCAGGTTCACCGAGCGGACCACGGGGTTGATGAAGACGAACTCCCAGCCCTCGCGCAACTCGCGGAGCGCAGACCCGAACTCGATGCGCCTGCCCGATGCCTTCTCGCGGTCTTCCTTGCGACGCCGCGGCAACGGGAGCGTGTAGATCATCAACGCCGACAGCAGGAACGTGACCGCGTCGAAGTAGAACGCGAGACCCTCCTCCGTCCCACGGAGGACCGTCAGGATCTCGAAGTCGCCCAGCCACTCCGAGACCTTGGCGAGCAGCGAGAAGATGCCCGCGGCGACGGGGATCGTGCCGTACGCAGCGACCAACGACAGCGAGTTGGCCGTCGTCAGGTGATCGGACGGCACGAGGTGTGGGACCGAGGCTTCCTTCGCCGGCGCCCACAACAGCGTGAACACCTCGAGGATCAAGGACGCGACGATCAACCCCGGAACGGTGTCGACGAAGGGCAACGTCGCGAGCACCCCCGCGCGTCCGATGTCGCACATCACCATCAGCCGCTTGCGGTCGAACCGGTCGGCGAACACCCCGGCGGCAGGCCCGAGGAAGAACCCGGGAACGATGCGCGCCGACATGACGAGACCGATCGCAGCCTCGGGACGATCGCTGATCCGGGTCGCGAGCGCGGCGATGGCCAGGAAGCCGAGCCAGTCGCCCGTGGCCGACACGACCTGGGTGAGCCAGAGTCGGAAGAAGGCCGTCGATCCGAACATCCGCACGTGCATCGCCGCGGGTTGCTGCGCGTCGTCGACCGCAGGCATCGACAGCGTCGGCGTGTCGCCTTCGTCTTCGGGTCCCTCGACAGAGGGGTCGGGGGGCTCCGCCATCACACCACGACGTTAGAGACTGGGGACCCCAGAGCGGTCGATCGGCCGGCGGTCCCGCTCGTTCACGTCGACTTCTTCTTCGCTGCGCTTTTCTTCTTCGCGCTCTTCTTCTTGCCCGCGGTCTTCTTCTTGGCAGCGGTCTTCTTCTTCGCCGCCTTCTTCCGTGACCCGGCCTTCTTCTTCTTCGGCGCGGTCTCGCGGCGAATCTGCAACAGCTCCGACGCTCGCTCGATCGTGATCTCCTCGACCAGGTCACCCTTCTTGAGGCTGGCGTTCGTCTCGCCGTCGGTCACGTAGGGGCCGAACCGACCGTCCTTCACCACGACCGGCTCCTCGGTCACCAGGTCCTTGCCCAGTTCGCGCAGCGGCGGCTTGGGCGCAGCCTGGCCACGTCGGCGCTTCGGCTCGGCGAAGAGCGCCTTGGCCCGCTCCATCGTGACGGTGAAGATCTGTTCCTCGGACTCGAGGCTGCGCGAATCGGCGCCTTTCTCGTCGCCCTTGGAGATGTAGGCGCCGTAACGACCGTTGCGGGCCAGGACCGGGAGCCCGGTCTCCTCGTCGGTACCGACCTCACGAGGCAACGACAGGAGCTTGAGGGCGTCCTCGAGCGTGACGTCCTCGGGCTTCTGGTCCTTGAACAACGACTCCATCTTGGGCTTGACGTCGTCACCCAGGGTCTCGGCGTCGCCGAGTTGGACGTAGGGACCGAAGCGGCGGGTCGTGACGTAGTCGGGCAGGCCGTTGTCGGGGTGTTCGCCGATGGGGACGTCGCCCTTGGGTGCTGCGAGCAGTTCGAGGGCCCGCTCGAGCGTGAGCTCGTCGGGCGGGAGGCCTTCGGGAATCGACGCGGTGTCAGGTTTTTCGTCCTCGGCGAGTTCGCCGACCGGCTCGCGTCGGACATACGGCCCGTAGCGGCCGGGCTTGGCGACGACCATCTGGCCGTTCTCGTCCATGCCGAGCGGGAAGGTGTTGACCTCGGCAGCGTCGACCTTCTCGAGCGCCTCGTCGACGGTGATGCCCAGGCCGTCGCGACCGCCGTTCTCGTCCCCGAACCAGAACCGGTGGAGCCACGGCACGCGCTCCTCCTCACCCATGGCGATGCGGTCGAGGTCGTCCTCCATCTTGGCGGTGAAGGCGTAGTCGACGTACTCGCCGAACTGGCGTTCCAACACGTTGACCACCGCGAACGCCGTCCAGGTGGGAACGAGAGCCGACCCCTTCTTGAACACGTAGCCGCGGTCCTGGATCGTGCCCATGATCGATGCGTAGGTCGACGGGCGGCCGATGCCGAGCTCTTCCATCTGCTTGACCAGCGAGGCCTCGGTGTAGCGGGCCGGCGGGTTCGTGGAGTGGCCGTCGGCAGTGAGGGCGGGATCGGGGAGCGAGTCGCCCTCGGCGAGGTTCGGGAGTACGCGCTCCTCGTCGTCGCGCTCCGATTCCTCGTCGGTGTCCTCGACGTAGGCACGCATGTAGCCGGGGAAGGTGATGACACGGCCCGAGGCACCGAACGTGCACTCGACAGCATCGGACCCGTTGGCCCCACTTTCTGACGATGGCGCGGTCGCGTTGATCCGCATCGAGATGGTGCGACCGACGGCGTCCTCCATCTGCGACGCGACCGTGCGCTTCCAGATGAGGTCGTAGAGCGCCTGTTCGTCCTTGCGCAGCTCGGACTTCAGATCGTCTGGCGTCTTGAAGGTCTCGCCGGAGGGACGGATCGCCTCGTGCGCTTCCTGGGCGTTCTTCGACTTGCCCTTGTAGGTGCGCGGCTCCGACGGGACGTACTCGTCGCCGTAGAGCTCGCGCACCTGGGTGCGGGCGGCGTTGACCGCCGTGTCCGACAGCGTCGTGCTGTCGGTTCGCATGTAGGTGATGTAGCCCTTCTCGTACAGGCCCTGCGCGATGCGCATGATCTGGCTGGCCGACATGCGGAGCTTGCGGCCGCCCTCCTGTTGGAGCGTCGACGTCATGAACGGCGGCTTCGGTCGGCTGCGCCAGGGCTTCTCCTCGACCGAGACGACCTCGTAGGGCTGTCCCTCGAGCCGGTCGCGGAGGCTGGTGGCGCGTGCCTCGTCGACCACGGCGACGTCGTCGCGGGTCACCTGACCGTCCTGGCCGAAATCACGTCCGCTGGCGACCCGGGCACCGTCGAGCGCCACGAGCTTCGCGGTGAAGTCCGGCGACGTCGGGAAGGCCGCGGTCAGGTCCCAGTAGTCGGCGCTGACGAAGGCCATGCGTTCGCGCTCGCGCTCGACGACGAGGCGGACCGCCGGCGACTGCACCCGACCGGCCGACAGCCCACGGTTGACCTTGCGCCACATGATCTGGCTGACCGGGTACCCGTAGAGCCGATCGACGATGCGTCGTGTCTCCTGGGCGTCGACCCGGTTGTAGTCGATGTCGCGGCTGTTCTCGACGGCGTGTTCGATCGCTCCACGGGTGATCTCGTGGAACACCATCCGTTTGACGGGCACCTTGGGCTTGAGGACTTCCTGGAGGTGCCACGCGATGGCCTCGCCCTCACGGTCCTCATCCGTCGCGAGATAGAGCTCGTCGGCGTCCTTCAGCAGCGCCTTCAGCCGCTTGATGACGTCCTTCTTGTCGGGGTTGATCTCGTACTCGGTCTTGAAGTCCGAGTCGACGTCGATCGACAACCCCTTCGACGGCAGGTCGCGGACGTGCCCGACCGACGCCTCGACGATGAAATCGTCACCGAGGAACTGGCTGATCGTCTTCGCCTTGGCGGGCGACTCGACGATCACGAGGGGGCGGGAAGCGGGCTCGGGCACGGCAGCAGGGTATGAACGACCCACGGAAGCGTGTCAAGCCGCCGGGTACGAGCACCGGCGGAGGGTAGGTTCCCGCGGCGATGACGAATCTCCTCCACCTCGTGGTCGCGCTGGTCGACGACGCCGACGCACGAGCCCGCTTCCGAGACGACCCCGAGGCCGCGGTCGACGGCATCGACGACCTCACGGTCGAGGACGTCGCCGCGGTCGCCGACCTGGCGAGGACCCAGGTGGACCCGGCCCGGACGGACGTGCTCCTGGCGCCGATGGACGTCCGTACAGACGACGGATCGCCGCACGAGGCGGCGATCCGTTCGCTGACTTCGATTTGTGACGCCGCCGAGGCGGCGTCGGGCTAGAGGGCCCGGAGGAGGATGGCGTCGCCCTGGCCGCCGCCGCCACAGAGGGCGGCAGCGCCGTGCTCGACGCCGCGGCGCTTCATCTCGTGCAGGAGCGTGAGGGCCAGGCGGTTGCCGGACATGCCGACCGGGTGGCCGAGGGCGATGGCACCACCGTTGACGTTGACGTTGTCGGCGGTGAGGCCGAGTTCGTCCATCGACGCGAGGCCGACAGCGGCGAACGCCTCGTTCAGCTCGTAGAGCCCGAGGTCGCCCTGGCTGATCGACGCACCCTCGAGCGCGTTGAGGATCGCCCGGCTCGGCTGGGTCAGCAGCGACGGGTCGGGGCCGGCGACCTGGCCGTATCCGACGACCTCGCCGAGACCGGTGATGCCGAGTTCGGCGGCCTTGGCGGCCGAGACGATGATCGTGGCGGAGGCGCCGTCGGAGATCTGCGAGGCGTTGCCTGCGGTGATGTTGCCGGCCTTGTCGAAGGCCGGGCGGAGACCGCCGAGGCTCTCGGCGGTCGTGTCGCCGCGGACACCCTCGTCGGTGGTCACCATGATCGGGTCACCCTTGCGCTGCGGCACGGGGACCGGGACGATCTCGTCGTCGAAGAGGCCGTTCTTGATGGCGTCGGCGGCGCGCTGGTGGCTGATGGCGGAGAACTCGTCCTGCGGGCCGCGCTCGAGGCCGAGGGAGGCGGCGTACTTCTCGGTGCCGGCGCCCATTGCGACCTGGTCGAAGGCGCAGAAGAGGCCGTCGAACATCATCGAGTCGACGACGGACTTGTCACCGATGCGGTAACCGGCGCGGGCGCCCGGCATCAGGTAGGGGGCGTTGGTCATCGACTCCATGCCACCGGCGACCACGATGTCGGCGTCGCCTGCCTGGATCATGAGGTCGGCCAGGTAGATGGCGTTGAGACCCGAGAGGCACACCTTGTTGATCGTGGTGGCGGGCGTGCTCATCGGGATGCCGGCGTTGGCGGCGGCCTGGCGGGCGGTGATCTGACCAGCGCCGGCCTGGATGACCTGCCCCATGATCACGTAGTCGACGTCGTCGCCGCTGATGCCGGCCTTGTCGAGTGCGCCCTTGATGGCCACACCACCCAGATCGGTCGCAGCCATCGAGGCGAATGCACCCGACAGCTTTCCGATCGGCGTACGAGCGCCAGTGAGAATCACGGAACCAGGCATGAGGAGTCTCCCCCGTCGATGAATGTGCTGAGCTGAACTGCACCGTCAATCGTAGGGAGGGACCGCTACCGCGCGGTAATGCTGTCGGCGTCCCGCTCGTCGAACGTCCGCTGCAACGCGAGGACCACGACGTCGTAGAGCTTGGACTCGAGGTTGACCTCGCGCACCTCACCGATGGTCCGCCCTCGACGGGACGCCGCTTCGGCGCGGAGGTCGATGACCTCGCCGGTCAGCACGTCCTCGTCGGCGGGCGCCGACCGCGCCGCCTGTGAGGGCGGGGGCGGGGGAGGCGGCGGCGGGGGTGGCGGGATGTCGTCGTAGGACACCGAGACGTGAGGGCGCGCACGGTGCACGCCAGCGGCCGGCGGCAACGAGCGCTGCGCCGACAACTGCTCGAGGACCGCGTCGCGGAGATCCGCCGCCTCGGCTCGAGTCTGCGACGCCCACGACGCCGCCTCTCGACGGATCGATGCGGCATCGCGTTCGGCGTCTCGGCGGATGCGGTCGGCGAGACGGCGCGCCTCGGCCAACACCACTTCCGGGCTCTGATACCCGCTGCGTCGGCCCCCGAGCTCGTGCACCACCGTCCGACGCTACTGCGTGTGATCGGCGCCGCCGGGGAGGCCGGCGGCGCCGAGAGGACTAGACGAGATGCTTCACCGAGTCGGGGAGTTCGTCGGCCACGCGGATGATCGGGATGCCCGTCTGGGTGTTGTCGTGCATCTCCTTGAAGCAACGCGGCAGATCTTCGAACGAGTACACCTCGTCGTGGATCGTCGGCTTGAACACCGAGCCGTACAACTCGGTGGCGGCATCGCAGCCGGGGGGCGTCTCGTAGTGGGTGTGGTCGATGGTGACCTGCTTCACCGACTGGATCGTGGAGTTGTAGGTGACGACCTGGGAGAGCTGCCAGCCGGCGCTCACGTTCACACCGCATCGGCCGGCGACGGCGAGTCCGGCCTCGAAGACCGGGCCGCGGAGCATGTCGCAGACGATGTGCATGCCCTCACCGTCGGTGAGGCGCTTGACCTCCTTGCTAAAGGCCTTGACGTCGTCGCGGGTCGCGAAGCGGTTGAACTGCTTCTGGTCGATGCCCGTGATGCCGAACTCCTCGAGGGCGTCACGACGCTCCTTGGACCCGGCGCAGAAGAACGTGTTGTGGCCCTCGGCCGCGGCGAGCATGCAGAACAGTTCGCCGACGCCGCCGCCGAAGGAGAGGACGTTGAGACGGGCCTGGCGCTCGTACGGGACCTTGACCCGGTACATGCCGAGGGCGCGACGCCACAGGTGGTACGCCGTCGGCGCGCGGAGCGGCAGCGCTGCCATCTCCCACAGGTCGAGTCCGCAGTCGAGCGGCGCCTTGATGAGCTGCCACTCCTCGACCACGGCCTCCTTCGAGTACCAGCCGATCGAGTCGGGCATGTCGTAGGCCCAGATGCGCTTGGGGAAGCCGTGCTCGTCGGGCTCGCCGTTGCAGTGGGTGACGACGATGTCGCCGTCGACGAACTTGGTGACGTCGCGGCCGACGGCGATGACTTCGCCGAGCGCCGAGTTGCCGGGGAACATGCGCCCGCCGCGAGCCTCCGCGATGTTGATCGTGTCGGCGGTGGCGGCGTGGTCGATGTTGTGCTCGGCGGAGACCGCGAGGATCTTCAACTGGACGTCGTTCGGTCCGAGATCGCGGAGCTCGAGATCGTCGAGCGCGACCACCTTGGACACGTCGATGGCGGAGGGGTCACCACCGGCGGCTTCGGCTTCGGCAGCGAGGCGCTCGGCGGTGATGGAGTAGGCACGGGTCATCGTCGGCATGGCCGACATGTTGGCAGGGTGTGCCGGGATCGAGCAGATCCTGAACGGAGCGAACCTCTCGGTTGCCTCCGTCGAGCGTTCGCGCGCCTCCGTTCCGCGCGCGAAACAGCGCCCGATCCAGTCTTTCGTCACTGTTCGTGATGATTCGCGCCGAAACCGTCGATGAAATCTCCCGATCCGTACGGATCGCGGCGCCGAACGGCGAATCATGGAGACATGGGCGACGACGAACTCGCGGCACTCACCGCGCACTGGCTCCTGGGACGACTCAGCGTCCTGCAGGCCACGATCGCCCATCTGGCCACCGCCGAGGGGCTCACGACCGAATCTCGCCAAGAACTACTGACTCGCTCGCGACTGGTCGCCGCCCAGATGCAGGAATCGCTCGAGGCGATGGCACGGGGCCTTCCACCGGGGGTGCTCGACCTGTCCGACGGCTCGGTGACGGTCAGCCCGCCCGATTGATCTGACGGATCGGTCGACCAGCTCGGTCGGCGGCCGGTGAGATGATCGTCTGGTACTCGGTGTCGGAGCCAGCCGGACACGGCCCGAGCACCCTTCACCGCGACGCACCGGCCGGTGCGCAAGGATCACGTCATGTCCACGACCGCTGACGACGAGCAACTCCTCGGACCGGACGACGGAGCGCCGATCTGCGCATGCGGGGTCACGATGCTCCCCGACGGATGGGGCGGGTTCGCGTGCGAGAACCCCGACTGCGAGGCCTACGGCGAGTCGACCTGAGCTCCGTGTGGGACGACGACCTGATCGGCGACGTCGTCGATGTCGGGGTACAGCACGCGGATCAGGACCACGGCGACCACCGTCGCCGCCAACTGCGCAGCGATGAATCCGGGCGCCGATGACGGCTCGATCCCTGCGAACGTGTCGGAGAACATGCGGGCGACCGTGACCGCCGGGTTGGCGAAGCTGGTCGATGAGGTGAAGTAGTACGCGCCGGCGATGTAGCCGCCGACCGAGAACGCAGCGAGGGTCGGTTTCCCCGAACGGACGACCCCGAAGATCACCAGCAACAGCCCCAGCGTCGCGATGCCCTCGGCGAAGACCAGGTGCCCGCCGCTGCGGTCCTTGGTCGACCAGTCCATGACGGACAGGTCGAACATGATGTTGGCGGACAAGACGCCGACGATGCCGCCGGAGACCTGGGCGATCACGTAGCCGACCGCCGTCCGCGTGTCGATGCCACCGAAGACCCGATCGGCGATCGTCACCGCCGGGTTGAAGTGCGCACCCGATGCCGGACCGAGCGCGAGGATCAGCGCGACGAGCACGCCCGCGGTGGCGAACGCGTTCTGCAGCAGCTGGAGTCCGACGTCGTCAGTCAGGTTCTCGGCCATGATCCCCGAACCGACGACACCGGCGAGCAGGAACGCCGTCCCGACGAACTCGGCGACGAGCTTGCGAGTCATGCCACGTCCAGCCTGTTGAGAGTGGCGATCAGATCCTCGACACGCCCACGGATGTCGTCACGTACCCCACGGACCATGTCGATTCCCTGGCCTGCAGGGTCCTGCAACTCCCAGTCCTCGTAGCGTTTGCCCGGGAAGATCGGGCAGGCGTCGCCGCAGCCCATGGTGATGATGGCGTCGGCGGCGCGAGCGACCGCTTCGGTCCACGCCTTGGGACGTTCGGTCGAGATGTCGACCCCGACCTCGGCCATGGCCTCGACGGCGGCGGCGTTGATCTCGTCCCCGGGATCGGAACCGCCGCTGAACACGTCGATGCGGTCCCCGGCGAGGTGACGGAGCCAGCCGGCAGCCATCTGCGATCGTCCGGCGTTGTGCACGCACAGGAACAGCACGGCTGGCCTGTTGGTTGCGTCGTCGGTCTCGGTCATGGGTTCTCCTGGGGTGCGCCGCGGGTGAGACGGTTGATGCGGTCATCGAGGTCGGCGAGCGTCCGGTCGAAGGCATGGCCGGTTCCGGCCGTGACCGGGTCGGGGATCGACCAGTGCAGCCACGACTCGTCGGGGTCGAGTTCTTCGTGCGCTCGGTCGCAGACGGTCACGACCACGTCGGCCGGTCCGACATCGACGAGATCCCGCGGACGAGCGTCGGAGAGATCGAGCCCGGCGCGTCGTGCGGCCTTCACCGCGCCGGGGTGCACTTCGCTCGCGGGACGGGTACCGGCAGACGTCGCCCCGGCGCCACGGCACCGGTTCCAGGCCGCTGCCGCGAGCTGGGACCGAGCCGAGTTGTGTGTACACACGAACAGGACCGAGCTCGGGACGTCGCCGTCCGCTGCGCCAGGGTCCGTCTCGGCCCCGCTGCCGGTCAGGCGCACGTAGCGTCGACGACGATCTCCGGACGAGACGAACCGTTCGATCAGCCCGACGTCCTCGAGGACGTCGAGATGGTGCGCCAACAGGTTGCCGGGCACACCGAGTCGAGCCGTCAGCTCCGTCGGGGAGCGATCGGTCCGGCGCAATTCGTCGACGATCGCCAGCCGACCCGGGTCGCCGAGGGCGGCGAACACCCGCGCCCGCCCGACGAGGTCATCGGCGATACCGGTGGCGGGCATGGCACCACTTTAGACACTCACCCGATATTGACTCAGTGTTGACTGAGTGAATGTTGTCCGAACTGGCGTCGGTGCTCGACGCCGATCGGTCAGGAGTCGGCGGCACCCACGACGATCTCGGCACGGTCGGCGAAGAACGCGAGGTGACCGGCGATCTCCTCGGCACCGTCCTTCGGGTCCTCGTAGCTCCAGGCGATGGCGTCGTGCGTCTTGTCGCCCACCTCGATCGTCCAGTACGACGCGTCGCCCTTGAACGGGCAATGCGTGCGCAGATCGATCCCCCGGATGTCGGCCCGGATGTCGCCTCGGGGGAAGTAGTACGCGGTCGGCAGGCCCGTCTCCTCGAGGAGAACCGGTCGATCGGAACTCGCGACCACGACGCCGTCGAGGAGCACCTCGACGTGGAGGTCTTCGGCGTGGGTGTCGATGGAATGTCCCTGCGTCATGATCGCTACAACGGCGTGCGGTGGCCGACCATTCCTCGTCGTCGCGATACGGGCCCGCCGGCTCGCAGCGTCGCCGGTCCTGGCCTGCCAACATCGCCGCATGGAGATCCACCTGGTCGACGGCACGTACGAGCTGTTCCGGTACCACTACTCCCCCAACAACCGCGACCTCGACCAGGGGGCGGCGCGTGGCGTCGTGAACTCGATGCTGCAACTCGTCGACGACGGTGCGACCCATGTCGGCGTCGCCACCGACCAGGTCATCGAGAGCTTCCGCAACGACATGTGGGATGACTACAAGGACGGCTCCGGGATCGATCCACAACTCAAGGCCCAGTTCCCGCTCGTCGAAGAGGCACTCGAGGCATTCGGATTCGCGGTGTGGCCGCAGGTCACCCACGAGGCGGACGACGGGCTGGCCGCCGGCGCAGCGCTCGGCCGCGACGACGACCGGGTGGAGCGAGTGATCATCTGCACGCCGGACAAGGACATGGCGCAGTTGGTCGGCGACAAGGTCGTCCAGTGGGACCGACGCCAGGACAAGTGGTACGACGTCGCTGGGGTGCAGGAGAAGTTCGGTGTGCTGCCCGAGTCGATACCGGACTATCTCGGTCTGGTCGGCGACTCTGCCGACGGATTCCCCGGCCTGCCGGGCTGGGGAGCCAAGTCGACGGCGGCCGTGCTCGCCCGGTACGTCCACATCGAGGACATCCCGCCCGCGGCCGGTAAGTGGGACATCACCGTCCGGGGCGGGGCGAAGCTCGCCGTGACGCTGCAGGACCACCTCGACGATGCCCTGTTGTTCCGCACGCTCGCGACCCTGCAACCCGATGCCCCGGTGAGCGCGACGGTCGACGACATGTCTTGGACCGGGCCGGCGGCTGGGTGCGCGGCCTTCGCCGAGTCGATGGGCGCCGAACGACTGCTCGAGCGGGCCGAGCGCCTGGCGTCTCGCTGAGCGTTGTCGTCCCGGACGCCCCGCCCGGGCGCCCGGAACCAACGACACACTGCGCTCCCCCGGTTCCGGGGGAGCCTCAGCGGGTTCCCGCTCTGATGATCAGATTGATCCACATCGGATGGTCAGACCATGGGCAATCCGGCTCATTGCGGCACGGATCGTGACCGGGTGGTCGCACTCAGCGTCGGAGCGGCTGCCGGTGAGCCGGTTCAGACCCCACGCACGAGGTCGTCGAATCCCATCGGCGGGACGACATCGAGCTGGTCGTAGGTGCACTCGTCGGGCGACTTGTCGGGCCGCCAGCGCACGAACCGGGTCGTGCCCCGGAATCGACCGCTGGTCATGATCGTGTAGCCGACCTCGACCACGCGCTCGATTCGCAGCGGGACCCAGGACTGGTCGCGTTGACTGTTCCAGCGGTTGGGGGCACCGGGCATCGCACTCCCCGGACCGTCCGCCGCAGCCGCATGCGCCTCGGCGTCGAACCAGTGACTCCATGGATGACGCGAGAAGTCGTCCTCGACCAACGGCGCCAGCTCCTCGGCGAGCTCGGTGCGGAACGTGGTCTTGAAGCTGGCGGCGACGCCGACGTGGCGGAGCTCGCCCCCCTCGTCGGGATCGTCCGTGTTGATGCCGAGGATGATCGAGCCGACCCCGTTGCCGTCCTTGTGCCACCGGAAGCCTGCCGCGACGCAGTCGGCCGTCCGCTTGTGCTTCACCTTCTTGAGTACTCGCTTGTCCGGCTCGTACGTCCCGGCGGGGTCCTTCGCGATCAGGCCGTCCAGGCCGGCACCCTCGACACTCCGGAACCACTCGGCCGCGACGTCGTGATCGGAGGTGATCGGCGTGACGTGGACCCGGGGTCCGGGCGTCACCGCATCCTCGAGCAACGCCCGGCGTTCATCGAACGAGGCGTCGAGCAGCGAGCGGTCGCCCAGGGCGACGAGGTCGAACGCGACGAAGGTCGCCGGCGTCGTGTCCGCCAGCATGTTCACCCGCGACTCGGCAGGATGGATGCGCTGGCCCAATGCGTCGAAGTCCAGACGATCGTCGATCGCGACGACGATCTCGCCGTCGACGATGCAGCGATCCGGTAGCGCGTCGCGGAGCGGACCGAGCATCTCGGGGAAGTACCGCGTCAGCGGCTTCTGGTTGCGGCTCCCGAGTTCGATCTCGTCTCCGTCACGGAAGACGATGCAGCGAAACCCATCCCACTTGGGTTCGAAGCGCCAGTCACCAGTCGGGATCCCGTCGTTCGGCTTCGCCAGCATCGGCTTGAGCGGGAACGGCAGCGGAAGATCCACGATCCGAGGCTACGCGGATGGCCACCGGCTCCGGCCCCGTGACCGGATGACTCGCAGGAAGACGCGGCTCCCTCCTGTCCAGTCGGAAATGGGGCCAACCGAAATCGGATCGGTAACCTCCGGCGCCATGGCCGAGCACACGATGTCGGAGAAGATCGAGGACCTCGAGGCGAAGAAGGCCGAGGCGCGCCAGCCCGGTTCCGAGCGCTCGATCAACCGCCAGCACGAGCGCGGCAAGATGCTCGCCCGCGAGCGGATCGAGTACCTGCTCGACGAGGGCAGCTTCCACGAGATCGACCTCCTGTCGCGTCGGCCGATGGAGTCGAGCTTCGAGGACCGCCCCTACACCGACGGCGTCATCACCGGTTGGGGCACCGTCGACGGCAAGAAGATCTTCGTCTTCAGCCAGGACTTCACGGTGTACGGCGGTGCGCTGGGCGAGACGTTCGCCAAGAAGATCCACAAGCTGATGGACATGGCGCTCAAGGTCGGCGCCCCGCTGATCGGCCTCAACGACGGCGCCGGTGCCCGCATCCAGGAGGGCGTCGTCTCCCTCGACCAGTACGGCGGCATCTTCTACCGCAACGTGAAGGCGTCCGGCGTCACGCCCCAGATCAGCGTGATCATGGGGCCGTGCGCCGGCGGCGCCGTCTACTCCCCCGCCATGACCGACTTCGTGTTCATGGTGCAGGACACGAGCTACATGTTCATCACCGGCCCCGATGTGGTGAAGACGGTGACCGGCGAGGACGTCACCCAGCAGGAACTCGGCGGCGCCGACGCCCACTCGGCCAAGTCGGGCGTGTCCCAGTTCGAGGCTGCCGACGACAAGGCGGTGCTCGACGACGTCAAGTACCTGTTGAGCTTCCTGCCGTCGAACAATCTCGAGGAGCCGCCGGTCCTCGACACCGGCGACGACCCCGAGCGTCAGTGCGAGGCACTGCGCGAGATCGTGCCGACCAACCCGAATCAGCCCTACGACATGAAGGCGGTCATCGCCGAGATCGTCGACGACGGTGACTTCTTCGAGTACGCCGCCCAGTGGGCGCCGCAGATCACCTGCGGCTTCGCTCGCATGGCCGGCCGTCCGGTCGGCATCGTCGGCAACCAGCCGATGGCGATGGCGGGCGTGCTCGACATCGAATCGTCCGAGAAGGCGGCTCGCTTCGTGCGCACCTGCGACGCGTTCAACGTGCCGCTGCTCACCTTCGTCGACGTGCCCGGCTTCATGCCCGGCGTCGAACAGGAACACAACGGCATCATTCGCCACGGCGCCAAGCTGCTCTACGCCTACTGCGAGTCGACGGTCCCTCGGATCCAGGTCATCACCCGCAAGGCCTATGGCGGCGCCTACGTGGTCATGAACTCGAAGTCGATCGGCGCCGACTACGCCATCGCCTGGCCGTCGGCCGAACTCGCCGTGATGGGCGCTGCCGGTGCGGTCGAGATCGTCAACCGACGCGAGATCGCCGAGGCCGACGACGCCGACGCCAAGAAGGCCGAACTGGTCGAGGAGTACTCCGAGAAGTTCCTCAACCCCTACGCCGCCGCCGACCGCGGCTACGTCGACGATGTCATCGACCCGGCCGACACCCGTCGCAAGGTGAACGCTGCACTCGACATGCTGGCCTCGAAGCGCGAAGAACTCCCGGCGCGCAAGCACGGAAACGTGCCGCTGTAGCGATGGAGATCCACCCGGTCCCCACCGACGAGGAAGCGGCGGCGATCGTCGGCGCGATCGAGGCCGGCTGGCCGCGAGCCGCCGCTGTCGACGACGAGCCCGAGCCGCCCCGCTGGCGCTTCTCGGCTCGCTGGTGGGGCAAGCCGATCCCGCTGCGACGACGCCGGCCCTGGTGACGAGCGAGCACGACTCCCTGGCAACGACCCCCGTCGAGGTCACGACGGTCGGTCACGACTTCGCCGTGGTGCACCACGGCACGACGGTCCGGCGACTCGACGACCTCGCCCCCGACACCGACCACGACATCGACGGGGTTGCGTTCCGCACGCTCGAGAAGCCCGACGGCGAACTGCTCTGTCGCTTCGCGACGACGAACGACGTCCACTTCGGCGAGACCGAGTGCGGGCATTTCGAGAACATCGACCTCGGTCCCCCGCTCACGGTCGCGGACGGTGAACGGCCGTACCCGCTGACGATGAACGAGGGCGCGGTCGGCGAGATCGCAGCGATCGACCCGGTCGCCGTCGTGGTCAAGGGCGACCTCACCACCAACGGGACCGACGAGGAGTACGAGGCATTCCTCGATTGCTACGCCACCGCGTTCGGCGACCGCCTCCATCATGTGCGCGGCAACCACGACGGCTATCACGGCGCCACGTTCGCGGCGACGCCGACCCAACGGATCGATCTCCCCGGCGTCACGCTCGCGGTCCTCGACACGACGATCCCGCGGGCACCGAACGGTCAGGTCACCGACGACCAGATCGAGTGGTTGGGCGACATGGCTGCCGACGCCGACCAACCCGTCCTCGTGTTCGGCCACCACCACCCGTGGGACCCGGCATCGAACCAACGTCCCGAGAGCTACTTCGGCATCATCCCCGACTCGTCGGAGAAACTGGTCGCCACGATCGCTGCGCACGACGGCATGCGCGGCTTCTTCGCCGGCCACACGCATCGGAACCGTCGACGCACCTTCGCCGCCACCGGTGACGTGCCCTACGTCGAGGTCGCCTGTGTGAAGGACTACCCGGGCGCATGGGCCGAGTATCAGGTGTTCGAGGGCGGGATCCTCCAGCTCATGCATCGCGTGTCGACGCCCGAGGCGCTGGCGTGGACCGAGCGGACCCGGTCGCTGTTCTTCGGCGCGTACCCGCAGTACTCGTTCGGCGACCTGTCGGATCGCTGCTTCGCCATCCCGACATGACCACCCCACTCGACGGACTCCGTGTCCTCGACATCTCGACGGTGCTCGCCGCTCCGGCGTGCGCGCGCTATCTCGCCGACTTCGGCGCCGACGTCATCAAGGTCGAGCGTCCCGGTGTGGGCGACGGCACACGCAACATGTTCCGACGTCACCCGGACGATGACGTCACGTACTTCTGGAAGCTGCTCGGCCGGGGCAAGCGAACGATCGAACTCGACCTGAAGTCGAACGACGGCCGCGAGACCTTGCTCCGCTTGTGTGAGACGGCGGACGTGATCGTCGAGAACTTCCGGCCTGGCACGCTCGAACGCCTCGGCCTGGGCCCGGATGTCCTGCTCGGACGAAACCCCGATCTCGTCATCACCCGGGTCAGCGGGTTCGGCCAGACCGGCCCGTACGCCGGCCGCGCGGGGTTCGCGACGCTCGCCGAGGCCATGTCGGGCTTCGCGTCGCTGTCGGGTGAACCCGACGGCGCGCCGCTCCTCCCGCCGATCGCGCTCACCGACGAGATCACCGGTCTGACCGCCGCCTTCGCCACGATGGTCGCCCTGCACTCGGGCGTGGGCCAGGTCGTCGACGTGAACCTCCTGGAATCGCTGCTCCAGATCATGGGTCCGTTGGTCTCTGCGGCGGCGGTCGAGGGCTACGAGCAACCGCGGTTGGGATCGGGCGTTCCGTACACCGTGCCGAGGGGAACGTGGCAGTGCAGCGACGGCGGCTGGGTCGCCGTGTCGACGTCCGCCGAGTCGGTGGCCCGCCGCGTGCTGTCACTCATCGGCCTCGACGACGAGACGCTCCACAGCTTCGATGGTCGGGTCGCGGCCCGCGAGCGCATCGATGCGCGCATGGCCGAGTGGATCGGCGCGCGCACCCAGGATGAGGTACTCGCCGCGTTCGACGACGCGCAGGCTGCGGCGGCGCCGGTCTATTCGATGAACGACGTCCTCGCCGATCCCCATGTACGGGCTCGGGGATCGGTGGTCGATGTCGACGGCACACCGATGCAGGGTCTCGTCGCGGCGTTGTCCGCGACGCCTGGCCAGATCCGCTGGGCGGGCCGTCCCGCCGGTGCCGACACCGACGAAGTGCTCGCCGAACTCGACGACTGAACCCGGCACGCACGTCTCAGTGGAGGGCGACCTCGATGCGATCGCGATCCCACTCCTGGGCCGCTCGGAGCGCGATGGCGGCGCTCATCTCCACCGCGTCCGCCTCGAGGCCATGGTTCGGATAGGAGGCGACGCCGGCATGGAACCGCTGTGGGCCGATGGTCCCGGCGATGTGGCGACGCAGGCGTTCGGTGGTCCAGACCGCGCCGTCCTCCGCGGTGTCTTCGAGCACCACGACGTAGACGCCGTCGTCGCGGCGTCCCACGATGTCGGACTCGCGTAACGTCGCTTCGGCCGCCGCTGCGATCAGCCGGGCCGGCACGCCATCGTGGTGTCCGTCACCGGACGAGATACGCAGATGCACCACGGACAACGGTCGCAACGCCCGACGGGCGACTGCGATCCGTCCCTTGAGCGTGGCCGCCAGATAGTCGCTGTCGAACAGCTGCGCGGAAGCGGCCATCGCCGGTTCGGTCGGCACCGGCGTGGCCGGCGACGGCTCCTCGGCCGGCGAGACCTCGGCCGCGGGAAGCCTCACCGGCTCGGGTTCGCGGAGGTCGATCGGGTTCGCCGATGCCGGAGGGGCCTCCCTCCGCACAGGTGTCGCGGCTGCGTCGGGATTCGACGGTCGTGCGGTTCCACGTCCGGCGAGGACCGCCACCGCGATCGAGGACGCTCCCGCCGCAGCCGCCGACACCACGTTCCCCGTCACGAGCGCGAAGACCCCACATGCAGCCGCTGCGACAGCAGCGACACGAAGGATCCCGTCACCCGCCATCGTCTGCGGTCAGCCTCCCACGAGGTCGAGGATCTCGCCCATGATCTTCGTCAGGTCGAAGTCCTTGGGCGTGTAGACCGCAGCCACGCCGTCGTCGAGAAGCGGGGCACGGTCGTCCTCCGGGATGATCCCCCCGGCGACCACCGGAGCATCGACACCGTTCTCACGGAGCAGGCGCACCGTCTCGGGGATCAACTGCAGGTGGCTGCCGGAAAGGATCGAGAGACCGATGGCGTCGACGTCCTCGTCAGCGGCGACGGAGGCGATCTGCTCGGGCGTGAGACGGATGCCCTGGTAGATGACCTCGAATCCCGCGTCCCGCGCGGCGACTGCGATCTGTTCGGCGCCATTGGAGTGACCGTCGAGGCCGGGCTTGGCCACGAGCAGGCGCGGCGGGCCACCGGCGCGGGCCTTCACGCGCTCGGCGACGGCGCGCAGACCGTCGCTCGTCGGCCCGAACCCACTGGCGGCAGCAACGCCCGTGGGCGCTCGGTACTCGCCGAAGACCTCGCGCAGGAGACCCGACCACTCGCCGGTCGTACCGCCGGCGTGAGCGAGGTCGATGGTCGCCGGCATGATGTTCTCGCCGGATTCAGCGACCCGGCGGACCTCGTCGAGCGAGCGCTTCACGGCATCGCTGTCTCGGGTCGACCGCCACTCTTGGACGTCGGCCACGAGTTGTTCCTGCACGGCAGGGTCGACCTTCATGATCGAGTCCTCGCCGCCGAGCGGCGACTCGGCGGTCTCGGTGTACTTGTTGACCCCGACGACGACCTGGTCGCCCGATTCGATGCGGCGGATTCGTTCGGCGTGACTGCGGACGAGGCGGCCCTTCATCTCGTCGATGGCCTCGAACGCGCCACCGAGGTCCATGATGTCGGTCATCTCGGCCCAGGAGGCTTCGACGAGGTCGGCGGTCATCTTCTCCATCACGTGCGAGCCGTCGAAGAGGTCGCCGTACTCGAGGAGGTCCGTCTCGTCAGCGAGGACCTGCTGGACCCGGAGCGACCACTGCTGGTCCCACGGGCGGGGCAGGCCGAGCGCCTCGTTCCACGCCGGCAACTGGATCGAGCGGGCGCGCGCCTTCTTCGAGAGCGTGACGCCGAGCGCTTCGAGCACGATGCGCTGCACGTTGTTCTCGGCTTGTTGTTCGGTGAGGCCGAGGCTGTTGACCTGGACGCCGTAGCGGAACCGAAGCGCCTTCTCGTCGGTCACGCCATAGCGCTCGCGACCGATGCGCTCCCATAGTTCGGTGAAGGCCCGCATCTTGGCGGTCTCCTCGACGAACCGGATGCCGGCGTTGACGAAGAAGCTGATCGACCCGAACACCTGCGGGAACGTGTCATCGGCGACCTGCCCCGACTCCTTCACCGCGTCGAGCACGCCGATGGCGTTGGCGAGGCTGTACGCGATCTCCTGCACCGGCGTCGCGCCGGCTTCCTGGAGGTGGTAACTGCACACGTTCATCGGGTTCCACTTGGGGATCCACTCGGCGCAGAACGCGATCATGTCGACGATCAGCCGACGGCTCGGCAGCGGCGGGAAGATGTAGGTGCCCCGGCTCAGGTATTCCTTGACGATGTCGTTCTGCGTGGTCCCTCGAAGCGCCTTCGACTCGACCCCGTTCTTCTCGGCGTTCGCCACGTAGAGGCCCAACATCCACGCAGCCGGCGCGTTGATCGTCATCGACGTGTTCATCTCGCCCTGGGGGATGCCGTCGAGGAGCTGACCCATGTGCCCGAGGTGGACGACGGGGACACCGACCTTGCCGACCTCGCCGCGCGCGAGGACGTGGTCTGGGTCGTAGCCGGTCTGGGTCGGGAGGTCGAAGGCGATCGACAGCCCGGTCTGTCCCTTGGCGAGGTTTCCTCGGTACAACTCGTTCGACGCCGTGGCGGTCGAGTGACCCGAGTAGGTCCGCATCATCCACGGCCGGTCCTTCGAGACACGGTCTTTGGCGCGGGGCTCCGTCGGCGCAGTCATGTGCCCATTGTCCGCCACCGACACCACCGTCCGCCACCTCGACAACCCCACCCCCAACCCGTTCTTGTCACAGGGTCGAACGTCAGGCGGACCGATCCGATGACAAGAACGGGTCGGGTGTGGTCACGGGACGAGGACGGCCTTTCCCACGAGGCGGTGTTCGAGGAGGTCGGACAACGCATCGGCGACCCGATCGAGCGGGTACGAGGTCGGCTCCGGCGGGCTGAGGCGGCCCGTCTCGACCATGGCCAGCGTGTCGGCAAGCAGCACCCGCTGCTCGCGTGGGTGCGCCATCCCCCACGCGCCCCAGTCCACACCGACGACCGAGCGGTTGCGCAGGAGGACCTGGTTGGTCGGCAGCTTCGGGATGTCGCCACGGGCGAAGCCGATGATGCACAGTCGGCCGAACTCGCCCATCGCCCGAAGCGCCGGTTCGGTGAGGTCGTGGCCGACGGGGTCGAACACGACGTCGACGCCCCCGCCCGAGGCTTCGCGTGCTGCGGTCTTGAGGTCCTCGTGCGAGTAGTTGATCGTGACGTCGGCGCCGGCGGCGGTGCAGCGCTCGAGGCGCTCGTCGGACGACGCTGCGGCGATGACCGTGGCGCCGATCGCCTTGCCGTACTGGATGGCGGCCGTGCCGACACCGCCTGCGGCGCCGAGCACGAGCATCGTCTCGCCGGCGACGAGGTTCGCGCGGCGACCCAGCGCGAAGGCGACGGTGCAATAGCTCTGGGTGAAGGCCGCCGCCGCGGCCGACGACATCTGGTCAGGGACGTGGGCGAGGGCATTGGGGCGGGCGACCACCGCCGACGCGAAGCCGCCCAAGCCGACGCTGGCCAGGACCCGGTCGCCGACCGAGTAGCCGCGCGCGCCGTCACCCACGGCGCTGATCGTGCCTGCGATCTCGTTGCCGGGCACGAACGGGAGCGGCGGCTTGAGCTGGTACTCGCCGGCGACGAACAGGCCGTCGACGAAGTTCACGCCGGCGGCCTCGACGTCGATGACCACCTCACCGGCGCCGGGGGCGAGGTCGGGCCGCTCCTCCACGGCGAGGTTCGACGGCGGACCCAGTTCGTTGCAGACGACGGCGCGCATGGCGGCGCAGTCTCTCAGGTGGGCGAGGCTTTCAGGTGCGGAGGAGGCGACCGACCGCCGACATGACCTCTTCGACCTTCTCGTCGAACGCTGCGTCACCGGGCTGGTCGGCCGCTTCCTTCACGCAGTGGTGGATGTGCTCGTCGAGCAGACCCATGCCCACGCCCTGGAGCGCCTTGGTCACCGAAGCGATCTGGGTCAGGACGTCGATGCAGTAGATGTCCTCGTCGACCATGCGTTGCAGGCCGCGCACCTGCCCTTCGATGCGCTTGAGACGGTTCAGGTACGCGGTCTTGTCATCGGAGTAGCCGGCCATGCCGATGACTCTATCGGATAGGGGTTGGGGGTATGCGTATCCCGCAGTAGGGTCCCCGTCATGAGGAATCCGTCATGAGAACCCGTGTCGATCTCCCCGTCGAGGGCATGACCTGTGGCGCCTGTTCGGCCAAGGTCGCCCGCACGCTCGACGGCCTCGACGGCGTCGAGGTGGCCAACGTGAGCCTGGCCAGCGCCCGTGCCACGGTCGTCTTCGACGACGACCGCGTCAGCGCCGCGGAGTTCGAGGCCGCCATCGCCGGCATCGGGTACTCGGTCCCCGAACGCGACGACCACGACGAGAACGAACAGGCCTGGATCCGAACGGTCACCCGTCGTCTCGTCGTCGGCGCCGTCCTCACCATCCCGGTGATGGCCGTCTCGATGGTGATGGCGTTGCAGTTCGACGGGTGGGAGTGGTTGGCCCTGGCGCTGACCGCGCCGGTCGTCGCCTACAGCGGCATCGGCTTCCACACCTCAGCCTTCACCAACGCTCGACACGGCTCGGTGAACATGGACACGCTCGTGTCGATCGGCTCGCTGGCGGCGTTCCTGTGGTCGACCGTGGCCCTGCTCGCCATCGACGACCCGCACGTGTACTTCGAGACCGCAGCAGCGATCATCACGTTGATCCTGCTCGGCAAGTACTTCGAGGCGCGCGCCAAACGGCGCAGTGGCGAGGCGTTGCGCGCCCTCGCCGACCTCGGCGCCCGGACCGCCACGCTCGAGGACGGCACCGAACTCCCGGTCGAGGACCTCGCGGTCGGCATGCGTTTCGTCGTACGTCCCGGCGAGAAGATCGCGACCGACGGTCGGGTCGTGGACGGCTCGTCCGCAGTCGACGAGTCGATGCTCACCGGCGAGGCCGTGCCGGTCGACAAGGTCCCCGACGACGAGGTCATCGGTGCGACCGTCAACGCCGACGGACGGTTGGTCGTCGAAGCGACACGGGTCGGTGCCGACACCGCGCTCTCACAGATCGTGCGCATGGTCGACGAAGCCCAGGGCGACGCCGCCCCGGTGCAGCGGCTGGCCGATCGGGTCTCGTCGGTGTTCGTCCCCATCGTCATGGGGATCGCCGCACTCACCCTTGCGGGCTGGTTCGTCACCGGACATTCGGCCGAGGACGCCTTCACCGCATCGGTCGCCGTGCTGATCATCGCCTGCCCATGCGCCCTCGGGCTCGCCACGCCCACGGCGATCATGGTCGGGACCGGCCGAGGTGCGCAGCTCGGCGTGCTGATCAAGGGCGGCGAGGTGCTGGAGCGGACTCGCTCCGTCGACACGGTCGTGTTCGACAAGACCGGCACGCTCACCGAGGGCCGGATGCAACTGGTCGACGTGACGGTTCCCGACGGCGACGAGACCGCTCTGCTCCGCGCAGCTGCCTCGCTCGAGGCGATGAGCGAACATCCGATCGCCCGGGCGATCGCCGCCGGCGTCGACGAACACGATCGGGTCGAGGACTTCGAGAACCAGCGAGGACGGGGTGTCGTCGGCACGGTGGCCGGGACCGAGGTCCGGGTCGGTCGTCGGCTGCTCTTCGACGACGTCCCCGACGATGTCGAGGACGCCGCCGTCGCGCAGGAGGCCCAAGGGCGCACCGCGGTCCTCGCCGGACGGGGCGGTCGGGCCGAAGGTGTGCTGTCGCTCGCCGACACCGTCAAGGACGAGGCCGCCGAAGCGGTGCGCTCGCTGCGCGACATGGACCTCGACATCGTGTTGCTCACCGGCGACAACCAACGAACCGCCGAAGCCGTGGCCGAGCCGCTCGGAATCACCCGGGTCCGGGCCGAGGTGCTGCCCGACGACAAGCTCGACCAGATCCGGACGCTGCAGGACGAGGGCCGCGTGGTCGCCATGGTCGGCGACGGCGTCAACGATGCACCCGCCCTCGCCCAGGCCGATCTGGGCATCGCCATCGGGACCGGCACCGACGTGGCCATCGAAGCCTCGGACCTGACCCTGGTCAGCGGCGACCCCCGCGGCGTGGCCGACGCCATCGCGCTCTCGCGGCGGACGTTGTCGACGATCAAGGGCAACCTGTTCTGGGCCTTCGCCTACAACACCGCGGCGATCCCGCTCGCGGCGTTCGGGCTCCTCGTGCCGATGATCGCCGCCGGCGCAATGGGCTTCTCCAGCGTGTTCGTGGTGACCAACTCGCTCCGTCTACGCCGCTTCCGCAGCCGACGCGCCTAGTTCTGGCACGACGCCTGCCAGAAATTCGTCAAGGTTCGTTGCTTCTGCGCCGATGCGGGTTCCATGCCGAAGACTCTCGCCGACCGTGCCCGCACCATCGCCAAGCAGACGCTGCTCGGGGTGATCGCACTCTTGGCGCTGGTCGTCGGGGCCACCGTGGCGCTGGCGGAGGGTGGCGAGAACGAGGAACCGGCCACGGAGGAGACGACGACCACCACCGAGACCACCGCGGTCGAGTGCGACGGCGATGAGTGCGAACCGGAGAACACCACGTCGACCACTGACGCCGACGGCCGCCCCGACGACACCGTCCCGGAGACGTCCGAGCCGACGATCGACGAGAGCGAGACCGACGAGAGCGATACCGGCGACGACGAGGTCGGCGACGACGAGTTCCGCAACCACGGGGAGGCCGTGAGCAAGGCTGCCCGCGAGGACTGCGAGCCCGGACCCGGCCACGGCGCCTGCGTCTCCGAGGTCGCTCGGAGCGACGCCGGCAAAGGCCATTCGGGCGACGATGACAGCGACGAAGGCGAAGGCGACGACGAAGACCTCGAGGTCGAGGAGTCGGACGAGGACGGAGCCGCCTCGTCGACCGGTGGGACCGACGCCGAGGAAAAGGGTGGCAAGGGCAAAGGCGCCACCAAGGGCAAGCGGTGATGTCGACGGGCCGATCGACCCATCGAGATCCGTTGTTCGACGGTCGATGACCCCCTCATGACCCAGTCGATCGTCCGATTCGCTCGACGCGCCGCCGCTGCGACGCTCTCGACGTTGGCTGTGGTCAGCGGCGCCGACGCAGCCGCCGTCCTCGCAGTCGGTCAGGCGAACGCCGGTGGCGTCGGTAGAGCGAGCGCGCCCTCCAGTCGTTTGAGGTAGGCCTGACGCGAAATCTCGACCGCGCCGAGTGACTCCAGATGGTCGGTCGTCCACTGGACGTCGAGCAGGCGGTCCACGCCACCCTCCCCCAGCACCTCGACGAGCCCGACGAGCGCGACCTTCGACGCGTCGCTCACCCGGTGGAACATCGACTCGCCGGCGAAGAATCCGCCGATGCTGATCCCGTAGAGGCCGCCGACCAACCGATCCTCCTCACCCGAGGTGTCGAACGTCTCGACGCTGTGCGCCCAACCCATGTCGTGCAGACGGTTGTAGGCGGACCGGATGTCATCGGTGATCCAGCGTCCGTCACGGCCAGGGTCGGCACACGCGACGACGACGTCGTCGAAGCAGGTGTCGACGCGGACCTCGAACTTGGCGCACGACTTCCGCAGGGACCGCGAGATGCGCAGATCTCCGAGGTCCAGGATCCCCCGGGGATCGGGCGACCACCAGCCGAGCGTCCGGCCATGGTCCACGTGCATCGGGAACAAGCCCGTGCGGTAGGCGTGCAGCACGGTCCCCGGTTCGAGGTCACCCCCGATACCGGCGATGCCGTGTTCATCCGCGTCGGCCGGGGCGGGCAGACGCCACCGGCAGGGAGGTGGCTCGATGCGCACGCGCCGATTGTTCCCGACGAGTTGGTTCTGGGCCAACCCGCAGGCGGGAACGGACGTGACCGTCATCACGTCCGCCGTCGCACCACCACAACGGAGGCTCATCATGCGTACCGACGAACTCACCCTCAAGAGCGACCGGGGCGCCGTTCGCGGCGTCTACATCCCCGGGATCGTCGTCGTGATCCTGCTGGTGCTCCTCGTCCTGGCGATCCTCTGACCCTCCCGCCACCACAGGCGCGAGCGAGGCCGGGCCCATCGGGCCCGGCCTCGTCCGCGTTCGTCGGTCTGCGGACCGATCAGTACTCGTAGAAGCCGGCGCCCGACTTCCGGCCGAGGTGGCCGGCGACGACCATGCGGCGCAGGAGCGGCACGGCGGCGTAGTTCGGGTCGCGGAACTCGGTGTAGAGCGCGTCGAGGATCGACAGCGACGTGTCGAGGCCGACGAGGTCGAGCAGTGCCAGCGGACCCATCGGGAAGTTGCAGCCGCCCTTCATGGCCGTGTCGATGTCATCCCGGCTTGCGGTGCCGTTCTCGAGCATCCGCACCGCGTTGTTGAGGTACGGGAACAGCAGGGCGTTCACGATGAAGCCGGCGCGGTCCTCGACGAGCACAGGGCCCTTGCCGCACGCCTCGGCGAACTCGCGCACCTCGGCGATGGTCTCGTCAGAGCTCACCAGCGTCTGGATGATCTCGACGAGGCCCATCATGGGCGCCGGGTTGAAGAAGTGGACGCCGCACACGCGCTCGGGACGTGAAGTCTTCACGGCCATCTCGATGACCGGGAGGGTCGACGTGTTCGTGGCGAGGATGGCGCCGTCCTTGCACACGCGATCGAGCTCGTCGAAGATCTCGAGCTTGGTGTCGAGGTCCTCGACGACCGACTCGATCACGAGATCGCAGTCGGCGAGGTCGGACAGGCTCGATGTGGCCGAGACCCTGGCGACGGCGGCGGTGGCGTCGGCCTCTTCCATCCGACCCTTGGAGACGAGCTTCTCGAGCGACTTCTGCATGGCAGCGAGGGTGGCGTCGGCCGACTCCTGCTTGCGCGACCGGAGGATCACCGTGAAGCCCGAGGTGGCCGCGACCTGCGCGATCCCCGAACCCATGATCCCCGAACCGATGATTCCCACAGTCTTGATCGTCATGGCCGGACACCGTACCGACCGGCTCCTCGCGGCCCCGAACCGATGCCCGGACCGATGCCCCGGACCGATGCTCTGCGAAACTGGTCGGCATCGACGACCTCCACCTGATCCCCACGGGCTACGAGCGCCTGCTCCCGCCCGGCGTGCAGATGACCGTCCGCACCCGGCGCCGCGCCATGACCCGGCGTCTCGACGGACGGATCCTCGACCTCGGTGGGTCCGAAGCCCATCGGTCCCTGTGGCGGGACCGTGACGACGTGACGGTTCTCGACGGCGTCGCCGATCCGGCATTCCTGTCGCTCGTCGATCGAGACGAGCGCTACGACGTCATCGTGTCGGTGTTCCAGTTGGCCACGGTCGCCGACCTGGCGGGCACCTTGTCTCGGGTCCGGCGACTGCTCACGGTCGACGGGCAGTTCCACTTCATCGAGCCGGCCCGCCGTACCGGGATGACCGGCCGGGCGCAGCGCATCGCTGCACCGATGGTCACGCTGAGCACCGGCATCCGCCTCGACCGCGACATCCCCGCCGAACTCCGAGCGAACGGACTCTCCGTCACGTCGCTGGAGCGCCATCGAACGCCGTCGACACAATGGTGGCTCAGCCGTCTCGTCGAGGGCGTCGCCCACCACTCGCTGCTCCCGCACTGACCGCATGCGGTGGGCGCTTGCGCTCGCGCGGGCCACAGACACGACTCGTCGGGCTCCGGCGACAACGCCACACCGACGCAATATGACCCGATCGGGTCATGGCGACGAACGGCCCGTGACAGGACAATACGGACGGTGGCCACGTTCAAGATCGACCGCGACCGGCGCGATGCGCTGGTGCTCCGTGCGACGGCAGTCTTCGCCGGCACTGCGGCACTGCTGTCGGTGGTCGGTGGCAGCTACCTGACCGCCCTCCTCACTGGCCTGGTGACCGCCTCGCTGTGGCTGTTGATCCGTCGGTCCGGGCGCATCATCCTCACGGACAGCGAGCTCGACCGGTTGCGCGAAGCCGAACTGTCGCTGGCGACGGACACGGCCCCGCACGAGGCCGCTCGCGAACTCGCGCAGCACGCGAGCGAACTGCTCGGCGCCCGTTCAGCCGTC
>JAPKDO010000011.1 GCA_028822535.1 Acidimicrobiales bacterium | reverse complement strand
ACCGCCGCGACGATCGTCGACGAGGGGACCCCGGCGAGCGCCTTCGCCTGGGTCGTGTTGCGGGCGGGCAGTTCGGTGGTCAACACGATCACGCGTTCGTCGGTGTCGGCGACGACCGCGGCCTGACCGATGGTCCGCCAGAGCACGTCGGAGCGACGGAGTCCCGACGGTGACGGCGTGAATGCGCCCGCCACCGACACGAGCCACTTGCTTCCGTCGGACCCGACCGCTCGGAAGTCGAACTCGACGCCGCGGTCGCGGACAGCGGTGCGCTTGTCGTCGATCTCGGAGAACCCGGCGAGGTCGAGCAGACGCCGGGCCACGTCGGTGGCCTTGCGACCGGCGGCGACGAGACCGTCGATCGACCCGTCGTCACCGACCTCGGCCTTGGTCGGCGGGACGACGACCGGCTGGTCGGGTGTCGACGCGACCGCCGCGGCCTCGGCGGCGATGCGGGCTTCGGCGTTGGCGATGTAGTCGGGGTCGGTGTCGAAGCCGACGTAGTGGCGTCCGGCGCGAACGGCGGCCACGCCGGTGGTCCCGGCGCCCATGAACGGGTCGAGGACCAGGTCGTCGACGTAGGTGTACAGGTCGATGAGCCGAGCAGGGAGTTCGACGGGGAACGGCGCCGGGTGGTTCACCCGTTTGGCGCTCTCGGGGGCGAACTCCCACACGTCGAGCGTGGCCTCGAGGAAGTCGTCGACGGTCATCGACCCGTGGCTCGGCAGCCCGGCCTTGGCGCGTGTCTTGGCGTCGACCGCGCGGTCGAACCGGCCCTTCGACGCGACGACGACCCGCTCGGTCACGTCGCGCAGGACCGGGTTGCCCGGACGTTGGAAGCTGCCCCACGCACACGACCCACCGGCTCCCTTGCCCTTCTGCCAGATGACCTCGCCACGCAGGAGGAGCCCGAGGTCCTCGAGGATCGCGATGACGTCGGACGACAGCGAGCGATACGGCTTGCGGCCGAGGTTGGCGACGTTGACCGCGATCCGACCACCGGGCTCGAGCTTGCGGGCACACTCGGCGAACACGTTGCGCAACATCTCGATGTACTCGAGATAGCTGGCCGGGATGCCGTCCTTGCCCAACTCCTCCTCGTAGGCCTTGCCGGCGAAGTAGGGCGGCGAGGTGACGACGAGCGCCACGGAGCCGTCGGCGATGTCGCCGTGGGTGTCCATGTCGCGCGCGTCGCCCAGCCAGATCTGGTCGAGCGCCTTGGGAGGCGTCACCTCGGCGTCGGCCGAGATGACCGGTGGGACGAAACGGTCGTAGAAGCCGCTGGCGTCATGACTCTCCCGCTTGCCGACGCCGAAGTTCGACGTCGCGGTCCCGCGGGCAGGCGGATCCGGCGGGGAGGCGACGTCCATGCAGGGAGCCTACGCGGCCCCTCTGACAGTCTCGGGCTCCGTCGACGCCGACCGACGGGTCACGAGACCCTCGACCGCAGCGTCCCGTCGTCGCCGAAGAGTTCGTCGCGCCATCGCTCGACCAGCTCGGTCGTGTCGACGTCATCGGGGTGGAACCCACGACGGTTGTAGTCGCGCAGCCTCGTCCACATCCCCTTCGTGAAGAACGGCGAGGCCCCGAGTTCGCGCAGGGCACCCCGTGGGTCGCGGCGGGCCCGTGGATCGAGCACCAACATGGCGGCGACGGCGACCGATGCGCCGACGACGAGGCCGGTGGTGATGACGTTCATCACCAGCCGGCGGACCCATTCCCGCCCGCCGACGTGGTGGTAGACGTCGAAGGCGACGGCCTTGTGCTCCGACTCCTCGAGTGCATGCCACAGGAACAGCGAGCGGACCTCGTCGTGGGCGAGCGCGTCGCGCGCCTCCTCCGAGGTCAGGATCTGTTCGGCGAACACCGCCGTGAAGTGCTCGAGTGCGGCGGTGGTCGCCAGGTTCGCCTTCGGCGACTGGACCCGTTCCCGGAAGCCGAGGCTCCGCTCGATGAAGCGCTCGATCTTCTTGGTCGGGTAGCCGAGCTCGGCCAACTTGTCGTTGAACGCCCGGTGCTCGCGGCCGTGGATCGACTCCTGGCCGATGAACCCCTTGACCTGTTCCGCCAACTCGGGGTCGGTGACCTCGTGACGGAAGTGACGGACCGACCGGACGAAGTAGTCCTCGCCATCGGGGAAGACCGACGAGAGCACCATGAGCACCCTGCTGAGGACCGGATCGCCGGCGAAGTCCTTCGGCAGGCCGTCGAGCGGGTACTCGAAGCGAACCCGACGTGTGGGCACGTCACGCGCTGGCGCGGTGGTCGTCATGGCGGTCTCCCCAGGGCTGGCGATCAGATGTTACCGATGGTAACAGCACATCGTCGGGCCCGCACGGTCGCTGAGCCCGCACGGTCACCGCGCCAGGTCGAGCCGCCTGATCAGGTCGAGCGCCGCCACCGAGCGGTTCATCGTGTAGAGGTGCAGTCCCGGCGCGCCGGCGGCGAGCAGTTCGGCCGACAGTTCGGTGCACACGTCGGTGCCGAGCATGCGGACGGCTCTCGGGTCGCCGTCGGCGGCGAGGCAGCGCTCCCACAACTCGTCAGGGATGACCGTGTCGTTGAGTTCGGACATGCGCCGCATCGAATGGACGTTGATGAAGAGCATGATCCCGGGGATGACGGGGGTGTGGCAGTCGAGCGCAGCCAATTCGTCGACCATGCGCAGGTACGGCTCGGCCCTCCAGACGAACTGGGTGACGCCGAAGTCGGCCATTGCGAGCTTCTCGGCCAGGAAGCGACGGTCGGTCTCGATCGACGGCGAGCGGGGGTGCTTCTCGGGGTGGGCGGCGACGCCGATGGAGAAGTTGCCCGGGTGGTCGCGCACGACCTCGATCAACTGCGCGGCGTGGGCGAAGTCGCCGCCGGGGTCGGTTCCGTCCTGGGGCGGATCGCCGCCCAGCGCCAGGATGTTGTGGACACCACCGGCGGCGTAGGAGTCGAGCAGGTCGACGATCTCGGCCTTGGAATGGCCGACGCACGTCAGGTGCGCCATGGTCGGGAACGCGTGCTCCCGGTTGAACCGGATGACCACGTCGCGCGTGCGCTCTCGGGTCGATCCCAGCGCGCCGTAGGTCACCGACGTGAACGACGGGTTCACCACGGCGAGTTCGTCGAGGACCCCGATCAGTTGCTTCTCGGCGTCGTCGTCCTTCGGGGGCGAGAACTCGAACGAGATCGTGGGCTCGCCGCCCAGCAGATCCGCGATGCGGGTCATGAACCGGCTCCCTGGGTGGCCTCGGCGGCGGTGACGGTGTTGCGGAGCAACATGGCGACGGTCGTGGGCCCCACGCCGCCGAGGCGCGGCGTGATCCACGATGCGACCTCGCCGACACCCTCGTCGACGTCGGGCAAGAGCGTGCGGCCCTCCCACGACAACCCGCCCGAGACGACGATCGCACCCGGTGCGACCATGTCGGCCGTGACGATCGACGGTGACCCCACCGCAGCGATCACGACGTCGGCGCGCTTGGTGTGCACCGACAGGTCGGGGACGGCGGAGTGCACGACCGTGACGGCAGCGTTGGCGCCCGGCCCCTTCAGCGTAAGGAGGAGCGACAACGGACGTCCGAGGGTCGGACCGCGGCCGACGATGACCACGTCCTTGCCCCGCAGGTCGATGCCGTAGTGGACGAACATCGCCCGGATACCGGCAGGCGTGCACGGGACGGGGCCGTCCTGTTGCAGCACCAGGCGGCCGAGGTTCTCGGGGTGGAGGCCGTCGGCGTCCTTGGCCGGGTCCATCCCATTGATCGCCGCGTCGAAGTCGAAGCCGTCGGCCACCGGATACTGCACGATGTAGGCGTCGACGGCCGGGTCGGCGTTCAGTCGATCGACGGCGTCGAGGAGCGCCTGCGGGTCGTCCCCGGCGCCGATGTGGACGTCGGTGCTGGCGATGCCGAGGTCGGCGCAGGTCTCGTGCTTCTTCCGCACGTAGCCCGCGCTCGCCTCGTCGTCGCCCACGAGGATCGTGCCGAGTCCGACGGACTTCCCCTGTCGGCCGAGTGCCTCGACGCGCTCGCGGACGTCTTCGAGCACCGCCTCCGCCACGGGGCCACCTGCGAGGAGTTGCGCGCTCATGGTCCGCCATTCTCGCGGATCGGACACTCCGGACCCGACTGTGTTGGACGCTTCAGAACGTCCAGCCGGCGGAGGGCCGTGGGAATCGCAGCGACCGGTCGAGGTCGGCCAACAGACCGGCGGGGCCGTCGAGCAGATCGGTGAGCGCCAGGCTCGAGGCGGGCCGCTCCCCCATCCACAACCGAGAGAAGGCGTTGATCGACGCGTCGAGGATCGGCAGCCCCGGTTCGAAGCCGTCGATGAGGGTCGACTCCGGCCCGAACCGCACCGTGTACTCGCCGCCGACGCCCACCCAAGGCGTCCCGGGGAGGTCGGCCAGCGGGTCGGTGAGGCGGAGCCCGAACACCACGGTGGGGGTCTGCAATCGGACCGCCTCGACGCAGGCGCGCAGGTCGAGGATCCGGATCTGTTGTTCGGCGAACGCCTCGTGCGCGACCTCGGAGCCACCCCCACGCCGAAAGGCCCGTCGTGCACGCATCGGCGTCTCGAGCAGGTCCTGGAGTTGGATCTCGACGGGCTCCGCGTTCAGGACCACGCAGCCCACCTGGTCGCCGAGTGAGCGCAGCAGGCCGAGCAGGTCGAGGAGTCCCCCGGCGTCCTCGTAGACCATCCACTCGATCTCGTAGGGGCCGAACTCGTCCTTGGCGGAGCCGGCCAGGAAGCTGGTGAGGCGTCCGTCGTCGGCGCGGTAGCCGAGGGCGAAGAGGTCCTCCGTCCATCGCAACTCGGCCCGGAGGGCGTCCACCGGATCGACGACGACCGACCCGTGACCGCGGGCGCGGCGGACGAGCAACGCGTGCATCTCGGCGGCGTCGTCGACTCCGAGCCGGACCGGCGGACTCTCGGGGACCGGGACCTTGAGGGTCGCGGGGTCGAAGGTCCAGCGGTGTTCGTAGCCGCTCGTCCCGAAGCCGAAGCGATCGTAGAACCCCTGGTCGAACATGCCGAGGGCGGCGACGGCTGCGCCATCGTCGACGCCAGCGGCAAGCGTCTCGGCCACGAGCCCGGTCGCGAGCCCCTGCCGGCGACCGACGTGACTCGTCGTCACCGCGGCCACCACGCACAACGGGAGGTCGGTCGCTTCGTGGCGGATCGAGCCGGTGGAGCGGGACACGGCACACTCGGCCTCGCCCCGCACGTCGGCGACCAAGGTCGGCGCGGCGGCCAGGAACTCCTTCAGCCCGAGGGCATCATCGTCGTCGTCACGGTCGATCCAGCCGACCTCGCGCCACATCCGCGTCAGCGCGTCGAGGTCCCGTCCCTCGTCGTATGCCCGTTTGGTTCCCATGCCGGGAGTCTGCCCCACCCCTCGCGAAGTGGCATACGAGTTGTGAGGCCCTGTCGAACAACTCGAGAGCGCTGGAGGTCGCCCTGGCGACCGACGAGCGACTCAGTGGAGGAAGTGGCGTTCTCCGGTGAAGACCATGGCGACGCCGAGGTCGTCGGCCGTGGCGATGCACGCGTCGTCGCGCACCGATCCGCCCGGCTGGATGATGACGGCGACGCCCGCGCCGGCCGCGGCCTCGATGCCGTCGGGGAACGGATAGAAGGCGTCCGACGCACACGCGCCGCCCTCGGCACGGCCGTCGGCCTTCTCGGCCGCGATCTGACCGGCTTCGACCCGGTTCTGCTGACCGGCCCCGATGCCCCACGCCGTGCCGTCCTTGGCGAGCACGATCGAGTTCGACTTCACCCAACCGCCGACACGCCACGCGAACGCCGCGTCGGCGAGCTCGGTCTCGGTCGGCTGACGCTTCGTGACGACCTGCCAGTCGTCGGGTCCCGACACGAAATGGTGCGGGCTCTGCACGAGCCACGTGTCGTTCAGCTGACGGATCGCACGCGGTCCCGGCCCGGGCGAGGACATCGTCAACAACCGGGTGTTCTTGCGCTTGCCGACGAGGGCGTCGATCACGCCGTCCTCGTACCCCGGGGCGATGACGACGTCGGCCTGGGCCGCTTCGACCATCTCGTCGACGGTCGCGGCGTCGATGGGCACGGACGTGGCGACGATGCCACCGAACGCCGAACGCGGGTCGCAGGCGAACGCATTGCGGTACGCCTCGGCCAGCGTGTCGCCGACCGCAGCGCCGCAGGGATTGGCATGCTTGATGATCGCCACCGCCGGCTTGCCGGATTGTGCAGCCAGGTCGTGTGCGAGGTTCCACGCAGCGTCGGAGTCGAAGATGTTGAGGTAGCTGAGCGCCAGGCCCGAGTGCTGCTCGATGCCGTCCCACACGCTGGTCACGCCCCGCTGGCGGTAGCGAGCGCCTTCCTGGTGCGGGTTCTCGCCGTAGCGGAGCACCTGGTCGTCGCGCTCCAACGAGAGGTGGATCGTCGGCGGGAGTTCGGCGGGATCCTCGGCGCTCTCGTCGAACCAGGCCACGACTGCCGCGTCGTACGACGCCGTGTGCGCGAACGCCTTGCGGGCGAGACGGCGGCGACTGGCGGCGCCGATGGACCCCTCGGCCTGGACCTCGGCGAGCACGGCCGCGTAGTCCTCGGGATCGACGACGATCCCGACGTGGGCGTGGTTCTTGGCGGCGGCCCGCACCATGGCCGGTCCGCCGATGTCGATGAGGTCGATCCCCTGTTCCAACTTCCGGCCGCCTGCGTCGCCGGCGGCATCGGGGTTCCCGAACGGGTAGAGGTTGGCGACGACCAGAGCGAACGGCGTGATCTCGTAGGTCTCGAGGTCGGCCTGGTGCTCGGGATCGGTGGGGTCGGCGAGGATGCCTCCGTGGATCTTCGGGTGGAGGGTCGCGACCCGATGGCCGAGGATCGCCGGATACCCCGTGACCGACTCGGTGTCGGCGACCTCGATACCGGCGTCCCGGATCGCTGCGGCGGTGCCCCCGCTCGACACCAGGTCCCACCCGGCGTCGGTCAGGCCCCTCGCGAGATCGACCACACCGGTCTTGTCGTACACGGACAGGAATGCCCTCATGGGGTCTCCTCGGCGGCTGGATGCCGGTCGAGCAGCGCAGGCTGTTCGAGGACGGCGCGGATGGTCTCTGGATAGAGGCGGCGCTCGACCACCTTGATCCGTTCCTGGAGGGAGTCGGCCGTGTCGTCGTCGTGGACCGACACCGCCTCCTGGGCGAGGATGGGGCCGGCATCGACGTCGAGGGTGGCCACGTGGATCGTGCATCCCGTCACCTTCACCCCGTAGTCGAGCGCGGCCTCCACGGCTTTCCACCCCTTGAACGCCGGGAGCAGCGCCGGGTGCGTGTTGAGGATGCGGAAGGGGTACGCGTCGTGGATGGCCTGTCCGAACACGGTCCCGTACCCCGCCATCACGACGAGATCGATCCCGGCGTCCAGGAGGAGCGTCGCGACCTCGGCGGTGTAACCCTCACGGTCGAAGGACGCGCCGAACGACGAACGCTCGTGCACCACGTGGCCGACCCGGTGCTTCTCGGCGATCTCGGTCGCCGCACACGGGCGATCGACCACCACGAGGTCCACCGGGATCCCGTCGGAGAGGATGGCGTCGAGCAACGTGCCGCTGCCCGAAGCGAGCACTGCGAGCCGGTCGAATCCGGTCGTGTGGCTCCGGGTCTCGGACCGTGCGGGCTCCTGCATCGGCGTCGGAAGCTAGCAGGGTGCCCCGGCACCGGAAACCGGCGACGGAAACCGACGAGACAGACGAACGAACACGATCTACGGTGACGAGTTCGCCCGTGCCGCAGTCGAGCGGCGGGGAGTGCCGGGGAGGGCCCATGCCGGAAACCGAGGGACTCGACACCTGGGCTGACCAGGTCGACGAGATCGTCGAGGCGCTGCGCCGTGGCATCGTCGATGCAGCGGAACTCGAACACACCCTGATCCATCTGGTCGATGACGCCCTCGACGAAGGGACCGAACCGGGGCTGAGGCCCGACGACGAAGCGGTGTTCGTCGACCACGTGCTCGCCGTCACCGTCGAACTCAGCAACGATCCGCGTGTCGGGCGAGCGACGTTGCACGACACGATCCGCTCCCACCTCGACCGCACCGTCGCCCGCCCTGCAGCGACCGCACGCCTCGCCGACCGCCTGGCCGCGCTTCGCATCGGCCTCACGTTCGACTGCGACGCCCAACACCTCGAACTCATCGACCTCTGCCGCGAGGGGCGCGCGTTCGACCCGCTCCTCCACCACGACTCGGACCGCGCCCTCGAGGTCGTCGGGCTCGCGGAGGAGTTCCGCGTCGTCACCGCGCTCCACGCCACGGTCGAAGCCGGCGAGGATGCATGGAAGCGGCTCGGCCAGCACCACGTCGTGTGGGTCGCCGCGTTCGATGCGCTCGCCTCGATCGCTTGGGATCCCTCCGACCACACGAACGGTCGGGCAAAGGACGCGCTGTTGGACCTGCTCTCTCAGCCACACGCCGCGCTCGACGCTGCGGTTCGCATCCGCCCGTCCTGGCTGGCGGGCGACAACATCCATCACGCCCTCGAGGCCCTCGACCGTGTCGAGGCATGGGCTGCGGCACAGCCGCTCGCGACCACCGGCCAGGACGCCCGGTTCCAGGCGATCGCCCACGCCGTGACCTCGCTCATCTGGCTCGCGCAGGACGCCGACCGCAGCTTCGAGG
This sequence comes from Acidimicrobiales bacterium, assembly GCA_028822535.1. Taxonomy (GTDB): domain Bacteria; phylum Actinomycetota; class Acidimicrobiia; order Acidimicrobiales; family Salinilacustritrichaceae; genus Salinilacustrithrix. The sequence goes on along the minus strand of JAPKDO010000011.1, from coordinate 19,003 downwards.
TCCACCAACTCTGGGGTGGCGCCGGCGTGCTCTCGTAGCCGCGACTCGGTCGATCCACCTACCCGCAGTCGCCGGCGAGCGAACCTGATTCGTCCCGCCAGCACGTGCGCTGGGTGTCGTCGATCGAGGACAGGAAGCGGCCGAAGCACGCGTCGCGTCCGGTGCGGCCGGAGGCATCGCAGGCGTCCACTGCGTCGGCGGCGGAACCATGACCCGTGCTCACGATCACGAAGAACCCGTCGCGTAGCGGCGCCCACTCGCTTCCCCGCAGGATCACCGCGTCGGGCACGGTCGTGGTCACGGTGTCGTAGGCCACGGACAGCGCGTTGCCGCCGGCGGAAGAGGGCACGGACGACAGCTGGGAAACCCAACCTCCGGACACACGGTCCGGGCCGAGGATCGGGAGCCCGTCGGGCTCACCGTCGCGTGGCGGCGTCGGCGAATCATCGTCCGACCCGTTCGTGGCCGGTGCCGGGCCGGCGTCGCCCGCAACGCCGGCGCCGTCCGTCGTGGTCGCCGGGAGGGTCGTCGCCGTGGTCGGCGGGACCGTGGTCGTCGTCGCTCGCAGCGTCGTCGTCGGCGATCCCGCTGAGGCGACCTGCTCGCCCAGCACCTCGGGAGGCAACCCCGAGTTCTCGGGCTCTCGTCCGATCATGAGCGCGACAGCGACCACGCCGGCGAACGCCAACACCGCGACGATCGCGACCGGTGTCACCGGGAGCCGGTCGACCCACGTCGCATGGCGGTGTGGGATCTCGTCGGAAGCGTCTCGGATGGGGATCGACCAGGGCGGGTCGTCGTTGCGCGGTTCCATGTACCGCACATGGAACCAGCCCTGATCACGAAAGTGGTGGGTCCTCGCATCCGGCCGTCCCGCCGCCCCCGCCCGCGGGGGCATCCGACACCTTGGTCGCGACGAATCCGGACCCCGGGTCCTCGGTGGCGACGAGTCGAAGGATCGCCTGCGCGATCGCCGCGGCCTCAGCGTCGCGGAATTCGTCGGTCCGAAGGAGCGCATCCTCGTCGGGGTCCGAGAGGAATGCCGCTTCGGTGAGCACCGCCGGCACGCCCTGGGACCGGCGGAGGACGCCGTAGAAATCGTCCCCCGTGCTGGCCGACTGCCGGGCGCGTGCCCCGGGATCGTCGCCGACCGCCCAGTCCGAGCCGAACGGCGCGAAGGCAGCCTGGAACTCCTCCCACAGCAACCCGGCGAGCCGCTTCGAATCGGGGTCGGCGATCTGGTGGTAGAGCTCGCTGCCCGGCATCGGGCCATTGGTGAGCGGCGCGGCGTTGTGGTGGATCGACACGAACGCGAGAGGTTCCAACGAGGTCGCGATCGCCGCGCGGGTCTGGAGGGTCACGCGATGATCGCCGGGTCGTGTCACCACGACGGCCGCGCCCTCGGCTCGGAGTCGATGGGCGACGCGTGCGGCGATGTCGAGGTTCAGCTCCTTCTCGGTGAGCCCCGACGGGCCGACCGCACCCGGCTCCGACCCGCCGTGGCCGGGGTCGAGGACGACGTGTGCTCCCCGCACGGGGAGTCCGTCGACGACGGCCGTGCCGGCACACGGTGTCAGCACCTCCCACGCGCCGGGTCCGCCGCCGGTGACGGGGAGCACGAATCCAGAACCCGTACGGATGGCTGGTGCATCGACGCGAATCGGGAGCGCGGGGAACGCCGACGGCACGGTCGTGGAGGTCGTCGCCGGCGAGGTGGTCTCGGAGACGAACGCGTCCGGGAGCGGCGAAGCGAAGTCGGGTCCCGCGTCGGGCGAGACCACGAACGCGGCCAGGATGCCGGTCGCGCACAGGCAGACCGCGTAGACGAAGAGCCAGCGTTCCTTCACTCCCCCCAGCATCGCGTCAACCGAGCGGCGGGTCTTCGCACCCGCCCGTGCCCCCGCCACCACCGGGATCGGACGACGATTCGAGGGCGGGGATGAAGCCTCCTCCGGGATCGTCGGTCGAGACGAAGCGGATGATGGCGTTGGCGATCGCCGTCGCCTCGCTCTCGCGGAACTGCTCGGTGTCGAGCAGTCGCTCCTCGAACGGGTTCGTGAGGTACGCCGACTCGCTCAGCACGCCCGGAATCCCCTGCGTTCGACGCAGGATGCCGTAGAAGTCGTCGCCGTCGTTCAGTGAGCGGCGCCCGTGGGCGCCGGAGTCACCGCCCACGACCCAGTCCGTGCCATAGGGCGAGAGCTTGTCGATCAGTTCCTCGTAGACCAGACCGGCGAGCCGCTTCGACTCGGGGTCCTCGAGGTGGTGGTACGTCTCGCTCCCGGGCGTGGACTGCTTCCGTACGGCACCGGCGTTGTGGTGCACGGAGACGAACGCCAGCGGTTGGAGCGCGACCGCGAGCGTGGCCCGCATGTCGATGGTGACCCGCACGTCGGTCGCCCTCGTCATCACCACGACGGCGCCGCGTTGTTCGAGAAGTCGTTTGACCCGGAGCGCGACGTCGAGGTTGACGTCCTCCTCGCTCACGCCGTTCGGGCCGATGGCCCCCGTCTCGCTCCCGCCGTGACCTGGATCGAGCACCACGTGGGCGCCCTCGATCGGCTGTCCGTCGACCGTGACCTCGTTCGAACACGGGGACTTGACGAGCCATGCGTCGTCCTCGCCGCCGACGACGGGGACGACGAAGCCGTTCGGCGTCACCACGGCCGGCGTCCCCTCGACCTCGGGCAGCGGGCCGAACAGCGGTGGACCCTGTGGCTCAGCGGTGGTCGAGGTCGCCTGCGGCGTCGACTCGGAGTCGCCCTCCTGCGCGAACAGGAGGACGACGACCGACCCGACCAGCCCGATCGCGAGTCCGAGACGGAGGAGTCGCGGGTTCAGTGGGCCTGCATCAGAGGTTCTGGACGACTCCGACCATCAACTCGCCGGCCTCGGTCGGGTTCGAGCCGACCTTCACGCCCGCGTCCTCGAGCGCTTCGCGCTTGGCCGCAGCCGTGCCCTTGCCGCCCGACACGATGGCGCCCGCGTGGCCCATCTTCTTGCCGGGAGGGGCGGTGACGCCGGCGACGTAGCTGACGACGGGCTTGGAGACGTTGGCCTTGATGAACTCGGCCGCCTCTTCCTCGGCGCTGCCACCGATCTCGCCGATCATCATGATCGCCTGGGTCTCGTCGTCGGCCTCGAAGCGCTCGAGGCAGTCGATGAAGCTGGTGCCGGGCACCGGATCGCCACCGATGCCGACACAGGTCGACACGCCGATGTCCTTGAGCTTGAGCTCGTAGAGCGCCTGGTACGTGAGGGTGCCCGTGCGGGACACGATGCCGACGTTGGGTCCACCGGCGGTGGGCTCCTTGGCGATCTCGCCGGCGGTGATGCCGATGTTGCACTTGCCGGGGCTGATGATGCCGGGGCAGTTGGGACCGAGCAGCTGCACGTTCGGGAAGTCGCGCTGCAGCTTGTTGAAGAACCAGGCCTCGTCGTGGGCGGGGACGCCCTCGGTGATGCACACGATGAACTCGACGCCGCCCTCGGCGGCCTCCATGACCGCGGCGCGGACGCCCGGAGCGGGGATGAAGATGCAGCTGGCGGTGGCGCCGGTCTCGGCGACGGCTTCGGCCACGGAGGCGAAGATCGGGACGCCGTTGACGTCGGTCCCGGCCTTCTTGGGGTGGGTGCCGGCGACGACCTTGGTGCCGTACTCGGCGTTGCGGCCGCCGTAGAAGGAGCCCTGGCTCCCGGTGAGGCCCTGGTAGATGACCTTCGTGTTCTCGTCGACGAAGATGGCCATTACTGGGCACCCCTTTCCTTCGCGAGGGCGACCACCGTCTCGGCGGCCTCCACCATCGTGGCCTTGGACTGCAACATGTCGCTCTCGTGTGACTTGAGGATCTCGCGGCCCTCGGCGGCGTTGGTGCCGTCGAGACGGATCACGATCGGGGCGTCGATCTCCACTCGCCCGAGGGCGGTGACGATGCCGTTGGCGACCTCGTCGCCCTTGGTGATTCCACCGAAGATGTTGATGAAGATGCTCTTGACCTTGGGGTCGTTGTTGATGGTCTCGAGCGCCCCGGCCATCACGTCGGCGTTGGCGCCGCCGCCGATGTCGAGGAAGTTGGCGGGGCTGCCGCCGACCTGGTTGACGATGTCGACCGTGCTCATCGCGAGCCCGGCGCCGTTGGCGATCACGCCGACGTAGCCGTCGAGGCCGACGTACTGCAGGCCCTTGGCGTGGGCGTCTTCCTCTCGCTCGTCGCGGACCTGCGTGGCGTCGTAGGCCTCGTAGTCCTCGTGGCGGTAGGTCGAGTTGCCGTCGAGGGTGACCTTGGCGTCGAGTGCGTGGACCTCGCCGGTCGGCTTGAGGATCAGGGGGTTGATCTCGCAGAGGTCGGCGTCGCCCTCGGTGTAGGCGGTGTAGAGCTTGGTGAGGATGTCGACCGCCCCGTCGGTGGCGTCCGGGTTGAGGTTCGCGGCCTCGACCCAACTGCGGGCGTCAGCCTCGCTGAGCCCGTCGACGGGGTCGATCCAGATCTTCGCGATGGCGTCGGGGTTCTCCTCGGCCACGGTCTCGATCTCGACGCCACCCTCGGCGGACAGCATGCCGAGGTGCTTCTTCGCCGAGCGGTCGAGCGTGAAGGACGCGTAGTACTCCTCGGCGATGTCGGAGGCGACCTCGATCCAGATGGTCCGGACGATGTGGCCCTTGATGTCGAGGCCGAGGATGTTGCCGGCGTGCTCGCGCACCTCGTCGGCGTTGTCGGCCAGCTTGACGCCACCCGCCTTGCCCCGACCACCGACGTGGACCTGGGCCTTGACGACGACGGGGTACCCGACCCGGTCGGCGATGGCCACCGCGTCGTCGACGGTGGTGCAGGCCTCGCCGTCGCTGACGGGGATGCCGTACTGGGCGAAGAACTGCTTGCCCTGGTATTCGAGGAGATCCATGGGTTCCCTTTTCCGTTCGGTTCCGCGCGTCCGCTTCTGGGCGTCCGGTTTCGGGCACGGCTGGGTCGCGAGGGTGTCGGTGCCGGATACTAGGAGGATGCACCCGGGCACCGGCCAATCAGGGATCGGCGCATGAGCCCCGTCGCTCGGCGTCAGGGCGGCGCGCACACCGGCAAAGCCGTGTTGGTCGCCGTGGTCGGTGTGGCGGTGGCGTTGGGTGTGGCCTTCGGTGTGGCCGCGCTGGCCGGGCGTGGCGACGTGAAGGTCCGACTCGGCGACGACCGGTTCGAGGCGGGCAGCGCCCGGGACATCCTCGACGACATCGAAGAGCGCGAAGCACCGCTCGGGTTCAACGACGTCGCCAACTTCCGGCGCCCGATCTGGGTCGACAACACCAGCGAGGACGCCGACGCGGGCTGGATCGCCGTCGGCGCGTTCGTCCCCGACGACCCCGAGTGCCTCGTGCAGTGGAACGCCGACCGCGACCGCTATGTGGCCGAGTGTGACGACGCGATCACCTTCCCCCGCTCCGGCGCCGGTCTCCGTCAGTTCCCCACCGAGGTCGTCGACGGTCGCCTCTTCGTGAATCTCCAGGAGAACTGACGTGCGCCGGCGACTCGGGCGGGCGGTGGCGGCGATCGCGCTCCTCGCACTCCCGTTCGCCGGATCGCCCGCCGCAGCGCAGGAGTCCCCGGGAGCGCAGCTCGTCGAGGTGTGCTCCCAGACCGGGGTCATCGACATCGACGAACTGGGACCGCGCGCCTGCGTGTCCTTCGAGGCCGGGTCGGTGCTCCTGTCGTCGGTCTGTGGCCTCCTTCCGCTCCCGCCCGAGGCGTGCGCGGCGATCCTCGACGGACGCGTGATCGACCCGACCGCCGTCGACGCGTACCAGGACTCGTGGGTGCATCGGGCGCTCCGCCTCCAAGAACGCCTCGACCGCAACGAGCCCATGCGCAACTCGCTCGTGCCCCACACCCACAACTCGGCCAACACGACGGCCGACCTCCCGTCGGTGTCGAACGCCGACCCGAACCAGCGCTACTCGATCGCCGACCAATTGCGGATGGACATCCGGGGCATCGAACTCGACCTCCACTGGGTCCCCAGCCTCGCCGGAACGGCCGAGACCGGCGGCAATGCGGTCGTGCTGTGTCACGGCCGGTCGGAGGGAGACGACGAGGTCGTCGTCCACGTCGGATGCTCGGTCGACCGTCCGTTGCGTGACGGCCTGGTCGAGATCCGCGACCACCTCGCTGCACCCGGCAACGACGACCAGGTGCTCCTGTTGTACCTGGAGAACCAGCTCGACGACGACCCGGTCGCGCACGACACGGCGATCGCGGATCTCGACGCGGTGCTGGGCGATCTGGTGCTGCGGCCCCCGTCGTCGGAGTGCACCGACGCGCCGATGGACACGTCGCGACAAGACGTGCTCGATGCCGGTCACCAGATCGTGCTCGTGGGCGACTGCGGACCCGGCGGGTGGAACGGGTGGGTGCACGACCGAGGACCGCTGTGGGACGAGAACGGCCACGACGGCGACTATCCGTCCTATCCGGAGTGCATCGACACGGTCCGGGCCGACCGCGACTACGACGCCAACTGGATCCGCCACTGGGAGGATCTGACCTGGCTCTCCGCGATGGTCGAGGGCGACCGCTACCCGATCACCCCCGAGGTCACACGATCCATGGTCCGCTGCGGGGTCGACATGATCGGGTTCGATCGCCTCGAACCCGACGACGGCCGCCTCGAAGCGCTGGTGTGGAGCTGGGCGGTCCACGAGCCCACGCTCGACCCGGACCTCGCCTGCGCGGCACGAGACGACGACGGCCGGTTCCGTATGCAGGACTGCGCCGAGGTCCGGTCCTTCTCGTGCCGTACGCCGGCGGGGGCATGGCTGGTCTCCGAGACCGCCGACCGCTGGGCAGCGGGCGATTCCATCTGTGCCGGCATCGGGGCGACGTTCGCCGTGCCCCCGACGGGGTGGGAGAACGAGCGGCTCGGTGCCGTCGCTGCCGGCGAGGTCGTGTGGATCCCGATCGGGCTCGCCGACGTCGGCGGCACCCCGGCCGAGGTCGTGACGTCGCCGGTGGTCGATCCGGCCCCGGCGGCGGACCCCGTCGCATCGGGCGGTTCGTCCCTGCCGGCGACGGGACGGACCACGCCGATGGCGGTCGCGCTCGGCGCACTGATCCTCGCCGTGTCGGCCCGACGGCTGGTGCACCGGCGCGGGTGATGCCTCAGAACAGGCCGGCGACCTCGCGGCGCTGGATCTTGTTGGTGCCGGTTCGGGGGAAGTCGTCGACGGCGATGTAGTGGACCGGGATCTTGTAGTGGCTCAGTTGCTCGCGGATCCACGCGTCGAGGTCCGCCTCCACCAGGTCGTACCCGTCGGCGAGCCGGACGGCGGCGACGGGCACCTCGCCCAGGCGGTCGTCGGGCCGGCCGACGACCGCCGCCTCGACCACCGCTGGGTGCTCCTCGAGGACCGCCTCGACCTCGACCGCGTACACCGAGAAGCCGCCGCGCTTGATGACGTCCTTCTTTCGGCCGGCGAACATCACGGAGTTGAACGGGCCCTTCTTCGCGAGATCGCCCGTCCGGAGCCACCCGTCGTCGTCCAGGACCGCCTTCGTCGCGTCCTCATCGCCCCAGTAGCCCCGGAGTACGCCCGGACCCTTCACCAACAGCTCACCGGTCTCGCCGACGCCGGCATCGCTGCCGTCGTCGTCGACGACGCGCATGCGGTAGCCGGGGATGGCGAAGCCGACGGAGTCGCCGAGGCCCATGGGGAGGTACGGCGGACTGATCTTGGCGGCGACTCCGCCCCCGGTCTCGACCATGCCATAGCCCTCGGCGAAGATCGCCTGCCCCACATCGCCGATTCCCGGCACACGGGCCGACGCGCCGAAGCGTTTGAACTCGCGGGCGAGCTCGGGCGGCATGACATCGGCACCCGAAGCCCACAGCCGGATGCTGCCCAGGTCGCGGTCTGCTGCGCCGGCGTCGAGCAGGAAGCGGTACATCGCCGGCACCCCGATGAAGATCGACGCCCTTCGGGTCTCGATCGCATCGAGCACCGCCGTCGCATCGAAGCGGCGGAGGAAGTAGGTCTCGATCCCCGCTCCCGCCATGCCGAGCAGCGTGACGAAGCCCATGATGTGGGCGACGGGCAGGCTCACGACCGCCTCGTCGTGCCGGATCAGATTCGGGTAGACGGCCGTACCCCGCAGTGCACCGACGAGTGCGTCGTGGGTCAGCGCCGCGCCCTTGGGTTTCCCGGTGGTCCCCGATGTGTAGAAGAGCGCAGCGACGTCGTGACCAGCAGCGCTGACCGACTTCGCCAGCGGTTCGTGGCCGTCGACCTCGTGGGCCGATCGGAGGACGAACGTCGCCCCGGAATCGGCGACGACGTGGTCGATCTCCTCGGCCCGCATCGCGTCGTTCACCGGCGCCGGGATCGCCCCCGCTCGCGCCACGGCGAGGCACAGGAGCAGCTGTTGGTAGCCGTTGGGGGTCGCGACGACCACCACGTCGCCCGGAGTGGTCTTCGCCGCGACGCCGCCGGCCCAGCGGGCGATGCGCTTGGCGGCCTGTCGGTGTGTCAGCGAGAGCCCGTCGTCCGTACCCCTGCCCCGGTGCTCCTCGACGAGCGGACGGTGTCCGTGGATCGCAGCGAGGCGCTCCATGATGTTGCCGAGGGTGTGGTCGCGTCGGACGAGGAAGGCCAAGCGCTCGGCGGCGCTCTTCATGACGGGGTACTCCGCATCGACTCCGGTGTAGTGCACACGTCGGCGTGTCGGCCAACCGCGCCGGCGCATTCAGCCCGTTCGCGTCACCAGCGGACGGCGAGGAGGTGTCGGGGCCGGGACACGCCCTTGAGGCTGTGGATGCCCCGGTCCTCGGTCACGAACGCCTTCTCGAGGTGATCGGCGACGTGCTCGGTGACCATGATCTGGTCGGGCTCCGCGGCCGACGTGACGCGAGACGCCAGGTTCACGACGCTGCCGATCAGGTCGTCACCGTCCTGTACGACATCGCCGCTGTGGACCCCGATGCGCACCGAGGGAGCGAAGCCGGTCTCGGACCGCTGCGCGGCGAGACGACGCTGGATCTCGATGGCCGCGCTGACGGCCCGACCCGGATCGTCGAAACGAGCCAGCACGCCATCGCCGGCGGTGTTGACCTCGTACCCACCCTCCCGGTCGAAGCACTCGCCGAGCAGCGAGCGGACGCGATCGCGGACCCGTACCCAACCGTCGTCGCCGAGCGCCTCGTTGAGTCCGGTGGACCCGACGACGTCGACGAACATGGCGACGACGAACCGCGTCGACCGGTTCGGCTCGGCCGCAGGGCCGACCGGCGACGGTGAGGCGACCTCTCGCCGCTCCGCCCGTCTCCGGGTGTGATCCGCGTGTCGCTCGGCGCGACGCAGTTCCTGTTGGCGACGGCGGTCGACCTCGCGGTCGGACGGCGACCGGTTGACCGCCATGAAGTGCGAACCCAGCCCGATCCCCCAGCCAGCCGCGGGATAGAAGGGCCAGAAGTGGCCGGCGCCGGTGAGCAGCCAGATCCCGATCAGCATCCCGATGGTCATCACATAGACGGTGAGGTGATGCTGGAAGCCGGCGTTGGCGAGCGCAGGGATCTTCTTCTCACGCGCAGGAGGAGGCGGGGCGACCACGGGCGGTTCGGCGCGGGGCGCGGGCAGGTCCGCTGTCAGGTCGGCCAGTTCGGGGAGCGTCTTGGCGCCGTATGCCGCGCCGATGCGCTCCTCGAGTTCGTCGAGGTCGAGGACGCCGTTGCCCGCAGCGTCACGCAAGCGCGTGATCACCTGCTGGCGATCGTCGTCGGAAGCCCGCTTGGCCGGCAGATCCGGCAGCGACCCCGTCCCCATGTCCCCCATCCCCATTTCTTCCCGCCCCCATGTCCTCGGTCAGGAGGCGATTCTGACAGTTGAACCGCTGCGAGGAACGGCGATGTACCGGCCGTCACACCTTGGTGAGCGGCGCCCAGGACAGCAACAGGCGCTTCTCGCCCGCCCCTGCGAAGCGGATCGTCGCCTCGGCCTTGTCGCCCGCACCCTCGATGTCGATGATGACGCCTTCGCCGAACGTGGCGTGGGCGACGTCGTCGCCGACCTTCAGCCCGGCCGACTCGGCGCCGGTGGTGGGTACCGGGCGGTCGCGCGCCGCGAGCGCGTTCTCCACGATGCGGTCCCGCCCTGCGCTGACGTCGGCGCCGATGTCGCGGTCGCCTCGACCAAAGGTCCGTCCCTCGGTGTCGTCGCGTCCAGCACGGCGTCCGCGTTGGTTCGCGCGGCCGCTGGCGCCGTAGGTCGAACCGCCGCGACTCGCTCGTCTGCGCCCGTTGATCTCGTGCACCAGGTCCCGGGGGATCTCGTCGAGGAACCGGCTCGGCGGGTTGTACTGCGTGCCACCGAACAGTGTCCGGCTCCAGGCATGGGAGAGGTGCAACCGTTCCATCGCCCGGGTGATGCCGACGTATGCGAGGCGTCGCTCCTCCTCGAGTTCGTCGGGTTCGGTCAGCGTCCGCATGTGCGGGAAGATGCCGTCCTAGAGGCCGACAAGGAAGACGATCGGATACTCGAGGCCCTTTGCCGAGTGCAGCGTCATCAACGTGACCTCGGACTGATCGGGGTCGAGGGCATCGGTGTCGGCGACGAGGCTGACCGACTCGAGGAACTCGGCGACGCTGTCGTACTCCTGCGCGTTGCCGACGAGTTCGGCCAGGTTCTCCATCCGTCCCTCGGCCTCGATGGTCCCGTCGTTGCGGAGTTCGTCGAGGTAGCCGCTGGTCTCCAACAGATGCTCGAGCAGCGGCCCGGGGCCGTCGTCGAGGCGCGCCGTCGCATCGTCGAGGAGATCGAGGAAACGGGCGATGCCCTTGACCGCGGTACCCGAGACGCCCGCATCGCCCGAGTGGCGGAGACCCTCGAGGAAGGTCATCCCCCGGCCGGTGATCCACTGGTCGACCTTGGCGATGCTGGTGTCGCCGACGCCCCGCTTGGGCTCGTTGACGACGCGCTTGATGCTGACCTCGTCCGACGGGTTGACCACGGCTTTCACGTAGGCGAGGGCGTCCTTGACCTCGCGCCGGTCGAAGAAGCGGGTGCCGCCGATGACCCGATACGGGATCCCGCCGCGAGCCAGGTACTCCTCGACGACACGAGCCTGGGCGTTGGTCCGGTAGAAGACCGCCATGTCGCCCCAGCGCACGTCGCCCGAGTCGTGGAAGCTGGCGATCTGGCGCTGCACCCACTGCGCTTCGTCGTGTTCGTCCTCGGCATGGAACCGGACGATCGGCTCCCCGACCCCGGCCTCGGTCCACAGGTCCTTCGGCTTGCGACCCATGTTGTTGGCGATGACCGCGTTCGCGGCGTCGAGCACGTTCTGCGTCGACCGGTAGTTCTGCACCAACGGGATCGTGGTGACGTCCGGAAAGGCCTTCTCGAAGTCGAGGATGTTGGCGATGTCGGCGCCGCGGAACCGGTAGATCGACTGGTCGCTGTCGCCGACCACGGTGAGGTTGCGGTGTTCGGACGCGAGTTGGATGACGAGTTCGTTCTGGACCTTGTTGGTGTCCTGGTACTCGTCGACGAGCACGTGCTGGAACCGCTGGCGGTAGTGGTCGAGCACGGCGGGGTGGCGGCGGAACAGTTCGGCCGCCTGCAGGAGGATGTCGTCGAAGTCCATGGCCCCGGCCTTGAGCAGACGGGCCTGGTACTCGCGGTAGACCTCGGCGAGCTTCTGTTCGGTGAAGCCCTTGGCCCGGTCGGCGTAGTCGTCGACCAGGACGTAATCGTTCTTGGCGGCGGAGATCTGCGCGTGCACCGAACGCGGCGGCATCTTCTTGGTGTCGAGGTTCATGTCTCGCAGGACGTAGCCGGTGAGGCGTCGGGCGTCGGCCTGGTCGTAGATCGTGAACGACGACGGGTAGCCCAACGCCTCGCCGTCGCGTCGCAGGATGCGCACGCAGGCCGAGTGGAACGTCGACACCCACATCTTCCGGGCCACCGGCCCGACGAGGTCCCCGACCCGGCCCTTCATCTCGTCGGCGGCCTTGTTCGTGAACGTGATCGCCAGGATCTCGAACGGGCTGACGTTGCGTTCGCGGATCAGCCAGGCGATGCGTCGGGTGAGCACCCGCGTCTTGCCCGACCCGGCGCCGGCGAGCACCAGGAGCGGCCCGTCCTCGTGGACGACCGCCTCTTCCTGCGCCTGGTTCAGCCCGTCGAGCAGCGCTTCGCCGAACGGGCCGGACTCCCGCTCCGTCGTGGTGTCGGGGAAGAGCTCGTCGGGGGCCGGGGGCATCGGGACGACACTACCGACGGGGTCCGACAACCCTCGCCGGGCCTCGCCGGTTCGTGCAGCTACCGCTGGATCTGGGTCACGTCCCGGACTGCGCCCTTGTCGGCCGACGTCGCCATCGCGGCGTAGGCCTGGAGCGCCGCCGACACCGTCCGCTCGCGGGCCACAGGCTTCCATCCATCGGCACCCTTGGCGTCCATCGCTTCGCGTCGGCGCTCGAGTTCGCCGTCGGGGAGCACGACGTCGATGGTGCGGTTCGGGATGTCGATGTGGATCTCGTCGCCGTCCTCGATGAGGCCGATGGCGCCGCCGAGGGCCGCCTCGGGCGAAGCGTGGCCGATGCAGAGCCCGGACGTCCCGCCGGAGAATCGGCCGTCGGTGAGGAGCGCGCACTCCTTCCCCAGACCACGCGACTTGATGTAGGTGGTCGGGTAGAGCATCTCCTGCATGCCGGGCCCACCCTTGGGCCCCTCGTAGCGGACGATCACGACGTCGCCGGCGCTGACCTGTTCGTCGTCGAGCACGCCCTCCATGGCCGCTTCCTGCGACTCGAAGATCCGGGCGGTGCCGGTGAAGGTGAAGATCGACTCGTCGACGCCGGCGGTCTTGACGATGCAGCCGTCCTCGGCGATGTTGCCGTACAGAACGGCGAGGCCGCCCTCCTTGGTGTAGGCGTGGTCGAGCGAACGGATGCAGCCGTCGGCTCGATCGTCGTCGAGTGACTCCCACCGGGTGTCCTGGCTGAACGCCACCTGGGTCGGGATGCCGGCGGGGCCGGCGGTGAAGAGGCGCTTGGCCTGGTCGGTGGCGGTCGGACGCACGATGTCCCACTGGTCCAGCGCGGCGCCGAGGGTCTCGGAGTGCACGGTCGGGAGCGAGGTGTCGATCAGCCCGGCACGATCCAACTCGCCCAGGATGCCCATGATCCCGCCGGCCCGGTGGACGTCTTCCATGTGGTACTTGTCGGTCGACGGCGCGACCTTGCAGATGTTGGGGACGTTGCGCGAGATGCGGTCGATGTCGTTCAGCGTGAAGTCGATGTCGCCCTCGCGCGCCGCTGCGAGGATGTGGAGCACGGTGTTGGTCGAACCACCCATGGCGATGTCGAGCGCCATCGCGTTGCCGAAGGCCGTCTTCGACGCGATGTTGCGCGGGAGGACCGACTCGTCGTCCTTGCCGTAGTAGCGCTTGGCGATGTCGACGATGCGTCGCCCGGCCTCGAGGAACAACTCCCTGCGGTCGGCGTGCGTGGCGAGCGTCGAACCGTTGCCGGGAAGCGAGAGCCCCAGCGCCTCGGTGAGACAGTTCATCGAGTTGGCCGTGAACATGCCCGAACACGATCCGCACGTGGGGCACGCCGACCGCTCGACCTGTTCGAGGTCCTCGTCGCTCACCGAGTCGTCGCCCGCCTTCATCATCGCGTCGATGAGGTCGAGCTTGACCGGGGTGCCGGCGAGACGGGTCTTTCCGGCCTCCATCGGGCCACCGGACACGAACACCACGGGGATGTTGAGCCGCATGGCGGCGTTGAGCATGCCCGGCGTGATCTTGTCGCAGTTCGAGATGCACACCAGCGCGTCGGCGCAGTGAGCGTTGACCATGTACTCGACCGAGTCGGCGATCAGGTCGCGGCTGGGCAGCGAATAGAGCATCCCGCCGTGGCCCATGGCGATGCCGTCGTCGACGGCGATGGTGTTGAACTCCTTGGCGACGCCACCGGCCGCCTCGATCTCCCGTGCGACGAGCTGGCCCAGGTCCTTGAGGTGCACGTGGCCCGGGACGAACTGCGTGAACGAGTTCGAGATCGCGATGATCGGCTTGTCGAAGTCGTCGTCGGTCATGCCGGTGGCCCGCCACAGGGCGCGGGCACCGGCCATGTTGCGGCCGTGCGTCGTCGTGCGGGACCGGTACTCGGGCATGTCCCCAGGCTACGGACGATGGCCGGAACATGCCCACCCCGTTCGCACCGGATCGTCCGCGTGGACGTCGTGCCAGACTTCGGATCGTGAAGATCCACAAGCTCGAGTCCACGGACGCCTTCATCGCCTTCGACCTGGACCGCGACGGTGACCCGGTGCCGTCGGTCGGGATCAGCCGCCTCGCCCGCAAGGTGCTCCAGGACGGAGCGAAGCTGTTGGCCCGCTCCACGACGTATGCATTCGCCAGCTTCGGGGTGCAGATGGGCGGCGGTTCTGCGGGCATCAATGCCGAGGGCGACGATGTCGATCCGGCCGTCGCCAGCTTCGTCGACGAGGTGAAGGAACTGGTCTCGTCGGGGCGCTGGGCGACCGACCCGGGGCTGGGTCTCACCGAGTCCGATCTGGGCGAGCTCCGCATCGCCGACCCGCGCCCGACCGAACTGTGGACCGATGGTCTCGCCGTCGACCTCGTCGGGCGTGGTGCGGCAGCCGCAGCCGCAGCCGCCCGAGGCGGGAGCCTCACCGGCGCGACATGGGCGGCCGTGGGAACGGGCCCGCTGGTCGATGCGGTCAAGATCGCCGTGACTGAGGCGGGCGCCCTCGCCGCTCCGGGCACCGGCGGCGCCGACGCCGAGTGCGACGTGTTGTTCGTCGCCGGCAAGGCCGGAGTGATGGACCACGAGATGGCCGAGACGGTGCAAGCGTCCGTCGTCGTCCCGCTCACGGCGGTGCCGATCACCGCACGCGCCCATGCCGTGCTCTCCAAGGCCGGGCGGATCCACGTCCCCGACTTCCTCTCGACGGCGGCGCCGTTGCTCCACGCGCACGACGCCGACAACGGCGATCCGGTCGAGCGTGTCGGCGCTGCGGTCGCGTCCTTCGCCGACCAGGGCACGGGTCTGTGGATGGCGGCGGTCGCCGAGGCCGAGGCATTCCTGTCCACCTGGCAGGACGACCTCCCCTTCGGCCGCCCGCTGGCCTGACCCCTCAGGAACAGACGACGCGCAGGCGGGCCTCGACCGATCCCACCGTGTCGCCGGGCGGCGCGAACACGCCGCTGCCTTCGATCGTCGAACCGGAGACTCGCAGCAACGGATCGTCGGCGTCCGGGTCACGCAGATCCGTGACCAGACCGTCGACCTCGAACCGCTGCGCGACCAGCGCGCGGTCGGGCGCCTCGGGATCCCCTTCGACGAGCGTGACCGTGTCGGTGACCGTCGGCGATGCGCCGAGGCTGCGGAACCGGCGTACCTCGACGAGCAGTTCAGCCCCGCTCGCGGTCGTTCCGCCCGCGGTCGCGGACACCAGTTCGGCCGGCACCTGACCCTCGGGTTGCGCGGAGGCGTCGATGGTGCAGCCGACGACCTCGAGCGTGACCGCCTCACCTCCGCCGATCACCACCACGCCGGTCCCGGACTCGGGCTGGACGTCGGGCATCGAGGGCGCAGGCTCGACGATCGGCTGTGTCGTGGTCGTGGTCGCGATCGTCGAGGTCGAGGAGACCGCGCCATCGTCGACGTCGTCGTCGCCGCACGCCCCGGCGAGGAGACCGCTCGCCGTCACCGCGATCACCACGACCGCCATCCGCACGGCGCCTCGCCGGATCTGCCTCATGGCGTCCGGCGGAACAGACGCCGCCCGATGGTCTTCACGAACGGGAGCCGGTCGATCCGGGCGGACGCGCGGACCGGAAGCGTCTTGCGCAGCTCGGCGAGCTGACGGTCGGCGTCGGCATGGCGATCGGCCTGATCCGTCGCCGTTGCGACGGCCGCCTCGAGGTCGACGGTGCGCGCACGCAGCGCGGCATTGTCCGCTTCGACCGCAGCACGAGCCGATCGTTCACCGTCGTTGCTGGTCTGGAGCATCGCGACCTCGGTTCGCAACGCCGCGGTCTCGGCCCGATGGTCCGCAATCGTCGACTGCGCTCCCCAGACTGCATCGATCCATCGGCCCGGCTCGGCATCGTCCACGAGCTCGAGGATCCGACCGGCGATCCGTTCGGACGCCCGACCGTCGGCCATCTCGCCGAAGAGTTGCCCGGCGCGGGCGGCGCGACGATCGGCCAGTTCGTCCGGGTGGGCGAGCGCGTGCCCGACGGCGGTGCCGAGTTCGTCCACAGCGGAGACGTCGGCTGCGAGGTCGCGCCACGTCCACTCCTGGCCCTCCGGGTCGAACGAGGCGTCGTCCTCGAAGCGGCGCGGGTTGACGACGGCCACGATCGGACGATCGAGCGCGAGGAAGAAGAACATCGTGCTCGACGCGTCGGTCAGCAGGACATCGGCGAGCGGCATCCACGGGTACACGTCCTCGTGGCTGTCGACGATGTGCACCCGACCGTTCCGGGCCGCCATCGCGCGCCATCGTTCGAGCAGGTCCGGATCGCGTTCTGGGAGCACCGGGTGCGGCTTGATGATGACGTTGAGATCGGGAAGGTCTCGCCGGAGTCGATCGACCCAGTCGTCGCCGAGTACCTCGACCGAATTCAACAGTGGGTTGTGCGTGGGCGTGTACAGCAGCGTCGGCTGCCCGTCCACGAGCCCGTCCGGCAGTGGGACCGCCGATGGACGCCGACCCTCATGACGGGCCGCCAGCATCGCGTCGACGGGCGGGAAGCCGGTCACCCAGAACTGGTAGCGGGGATGCAGACCGACCCGTGCGAAGTCGTCGCGCACCCACGCACTCGTGACGCACACGAAGTCCGGCTCGCGCGCATACACCTGGTGGAGGTGCTTGCTCGCGAAGCCATGGCGGACGAAGACGATCAGCGTGTGCGGCAGATCGTCGCGGAAGAGGTCGCAGACGCCGCCGTCGGCGATGACCAGCACGTCGGGTGCGAACTCGACGATGGTGCCGCGATCACCACTCCGGATGGTGTCGACCCGCTCGTCGACGAGTGTCTGGACGGGGTCGAGCATCGCGGCGTGGAACCGATGGTGGAGGTAGAACGCGACGCGGCCGGTTCTCGGGAGCGGAGGCGTCATGTCGAGCTGCTCACTCGGGACGTCCGCCATCGGCCAGGCAGGCGCCGAGACGGTCGACCAGGCGCCGGTTCTCCTCTGGCCGCCGGACCGCCAGGCGCAACCGCTGCGTCGAGGCGTGAAAACGGTCGGTCACGTCCTTGACGAGGATGTCGTGGTCTTCGAGCAGCCGGGTGAGGGCGTCGGCGGCGGTCGGCGCGTCGTCGGCGAGGTCGACGAGCAGGAAGTTCCCGCCGCTCGGGTGAACACGCTCGACCGTCGCCAGTCCTGCGAGGTCCTCGGCGAACGCGTCCCGATCGACCACGGTGGCGGCGAACGACGCCTGCAGTTCGTCGTCGAAGCGAGGCAGCAGGTCGAGCACGCACTCTGCGATGGAGTTGACGTTCCAGATCGGCAGCTGACCGGCGATCGCCGACCGCAGGGCGGCGTCGGTCGTGTAGGCGAGGCCGAGCCGGACCCCGGCGAGTCCGATGGCCTTGCCGAGACTGCGCAGGACGAGCACGTTGTCGAGCGGGTCCCGCTCGAGCAACTCGATCATGGACGGACGCGGCGTGAAGTCGATGAACGACTCGTCCACGATCACGAGCTGTGCCGGGTGCGCTGCCGCGAACTCGACGATCGTCTGCGGCGCGCGCGTCGTGCCGGTCGGATTGTTCGGATTCACGAACACCACCACGGCGTCGTCGGTCGCCACTCGTTCGACGTCCTCGATCTCCCAGCCGACCTGATCGGCGTACCGATCCGGCGATTCGGTGAGCCGTTCGTACTCACCGAACGTCGGGGCCGGGATGACCACCCGCCGACCATCGCAGAGCCCCTCGAGGATCGGGAACAACTGCGAGACGCCGTTCACACAGAGCAGTCGTTCCGGCCTGCACCCGACGACGAGGGCGAGCTTCTCGTCGAGCACGTCCTGCGAGGAGCTGTAGGCGGCCGCGAGGTCGGCGAGCTGTCGGGTCAGCAGCGTCCCGAACCGATCCGGCGGAAAGCGTCGGTTGCTCATGTGCGCGAAGTCGACGAGGTCGAATCGCCACAGGCCGCCCTTCGCTCGGTCGACCATGCTCGCCCGGCGATCGCGCTCGAACCGGAACCGTGCGACGCGCAGGTCGCTCGGATCGTCGACTTCGATCCACTCGGTCGGCGCGATGATCTGTGCGCGCAACCGGAGGTTCCCCGCAGAACACAACCGACTGAGCGCAGCCTCGTAGTAGGCGTCGTCGCCCAGTCCGCTCTGCTGGTGCGAGCAGATGTCCCGCACACGCCGGCAGGTGTCGGCACTCAATCGGTGGATGTTCACCGTCTTGAACAGCGCCTCGAGGTCCGTGGCCAGGTCCGGCATGCCCAGCAGGAACTCGGTGATCACCCCGTCCGACACGGCCACAGCGGTCCCGTCCGATGCCGGCCCGTACGTGCTGACGATCGAAACGTCGGGGGCCACGGCGTCGACGAGGTCGCGGATGATCGACTCGTTGCAGATCACGTCCGCCTCGGCCACGATCGTCGGGCCGTCCGACGGTTCGTGGTCCAGGGCCACCAACAGCGATCCGAGCGTGTTGGTCTCGGCGTATCTGTCGTTGCGCACGAATCGGAGATCGAGATCCGGGTAGCGACCGCGCAGTTCGGACTCGACGTCTTCCGCACGGTGACCGGTCACGACGAGCACCGACTCGATGCCTCCGGCGAGCAGCCCATCGATCGTCCAAGTGACGAGCGGCCGACCGTCGACGAGGAGCAGTGGCTTCGGCGTGGTGTCGCTCAGCGGCCGCATCCGTCGGCCGATGCCAGCCGCTAGGATCACCGCTCGCATGGAGGCGAAGCTACCAGTGCTGCGGACGCCTCGACCTCGACCCCCGACGAGCGGTCGAGGGTC
>JAPKDO010000202.1 GCA_028822535.1 Acidimicrobiales bacterium | reverse complement strand
GCTCGCTGACCTCGCGGTAGCCGAGCTCGCGCCGCGACGGGGTGGGGACGTGTGGCGGCGAGAGGCCGGACGGACGGTGCCGTCGACGTCGTCGATCGAGGCCGACCACGCCGACGCAACGGTCCACGTCGTCGTGGGCACCATCGACGAGGTCCCGGTCGGCTACGGCGTGGTCCATGCCGTCGCGATGCGCGACGGCACCACGCTCGGGCGCGTGACCGACCTCTTCACCCTCGACGGGGCACGTGGCGTCGGGGTGGGCGAGGCGATGATGAACGAGCTCATCGCGTGGAGCGAAGAGCAGAAGTGCTTCGGTGTCGACTCGATCGCGCTCCCAGGGGATCGACACACCAAGAACTTCTTCGAGTCCTTCGGTCTCGTCGCTCGGGCGATCGTGGTGCACCGAACGCTCGATCCGTGACGGCCCAGTCGACGCGACCCGAGCTCGCCGTCGGAGCGATCGTCGTCCACGACGACGCCTTGCTCCTGATCCGACGGGGGCATGGACCTGCTGCCGGTTCGTGGTCGGTCCCCGGTGGCCGGGTCGAAGCCGGCGAGTTGCTCGCCGAGGCGACGGTGCGCGAACTCCGGGAAGAGACCGGACTCGAAGGCGTGTGCGGCCCGCTCGTGGGGATCGTCGAACGCTTCATCGACGACGCGCACTTCGTCATCCTCGACCATCGGGTGACGCTGCTCGACCCTGGCGAGATGCCGGTCGCCGGCGACGACGCTGTCGAGGTCGCCTGGGCGCCACTTCACGAGGTGGCGGAGTGGCGACTGATCGAGGGACTGGCCGAGTTCCTCCACGACCATCAGATCATCGACACGATCACCTGACGGTCGTGGAGGTACGACGGCAGGGGCAATGTGATGCCCCTGCCGCGCAACAGCGTCAGCGACCCTGCCAGTTGGGCTTGCGCTTCTCGATGAAGGCGGTGAGGCCTTCCTTGGTGTCCTCGCTCGACATGACCTCGCCCATGGCGACGCCGGAGTCCCGGAAGGCTTCCTCGTCGGTGTCGTAGCTCTTCAGCGCGATCTCGCGGCTCTTGCGGACCGCCAAGGGCGCGTTCTCGCTGATCTGCGCAGCGAACTCGAGCGCCACGTCGACCGCCTTGCCGGGATCAGCGAGGCGATTCACGAAGCCGACCTCGTACGCACGCTCTGCGCCGATGGGGTCGCCGGTGAGCAGCATCTCCATAGCCAGGTTTTTCGGCATGGCGGCCGGGAGTCGGAACAGGGCGCCGGCAGCGGCGACCAGGTTGCGCTTGACCTCGGGAACGCCGAACTTCGCGTCGGTCGAGGCGACGACGAGGTCGCACGACAGCACGATCTCGCAGCCTCCGGCGTACGCCGGGCCGTTCATCGCAACGATGATTGGCTTGGTGCGCTGCTTCGACGTGATGCCACCGAATCCACCGGTCGGGGTCGACAACCGTGCGGCGTCGCCGGAGTTGATCGCCTTCAGATCGGCCCCGGCACAGAACACGTCGCCGGCGTGGGTGAGAACGCCGAGCCAGATGTCGTCGTCGGCCTCGGCCTTGTCGATGGCGGCTTCGATGCCCTCGGCGACGTCGCCGTTGACGGCGTTCTTGGCCTCGGGCCGGTTGATGGTGATGAGGGCGACGTTGCCCCGCTTCTCGTAGTCGATCATGCCGGCGACCCTAGTGCTGGGTGTTGTGGAAACGCCCATTGCCTGTCGTGTCCGCGCAGGGGGTCTCGGGACGGTATGGTGCCGCCGTGGCCACCGACGAGGCGCCCCGACTGCAGTGCCCGTTCTGCGAGGCCTACGAGATCGATCGGCTCTATCTGGCCTCGTTGCGCATCGATTCCTGCGTGTGCGCGTCATGCGGAGCACGCTGGGACGAGGACACCTCCACGGGCGAGTACCGCGGACGCCAGAGCCACGCTCGGACGTCGAGAACGAACTCGGGCTAGACCGCCGTCTCGTCGGCCGTTGCGTCGTCGGCCGTTGCGTCGTCGGCCGTTGCGTCGTCGGCCGTTGCGTCCGGGGACGTCGCTGCAGTGCCGGCATCCGGAGCGGGCGTCTCGGAGGGAGTGGCCGCTGATTCGGGAGCGACGTCTGTGGACGCTGACGAGTCGGCAGCCTCCGGCGGCGCCGGAGCGTCGTCCGGCTTCGCAGAGTTCTCGGGCTTGGGCGGCTTGCGCTTGCGAGGCCGCTTCCGAGGCTTGTCGACCTCGACACCGAAGATCTCGGCGATCTCGGGAAGCCGGGACCCATGGCGCTTGATGGCGGTCTCGAGCTCGGGGCTCACCTTGGACGGCAACGATGCCGGAACCACCTGGCGACGAACCGGCGAATGCGCCAGCGCGTCGAGCATGTAGCCCCAACGCTCCGCCGAGACATCCGAGGTCATCGCGGCGTTCGCCGCCTCGACGAGTCGCATCGCGACGGGTGCCGGCAACGGAGCGCCGGCCTTGGGGGGCCGGGACGACAGGTGGAGGGCGCGGACGACGCGATCGTCGTCGAGCAGTTCGATGATCTCGTCGATCCAGGCCTGATGGTCGGCGTCGAGCCGGGCCGAGAGCGCCTCGCGCAGCTTCGCGGCGAGCGCACGGGTCTCGTCGCCCTTCGCGGCACCGTCGGCCGCGGTGACGACCGATCGGAGATCACGTACGTCGACGGTCTCCGCCTGGTCGAGGGCAGCCTCGGCCCGATCCTGCCATTCGGCGGCACGGACCTTGACGAGGAGCTGTTCGGCGAGGGCCACCATCCGCGACTCGTCGATCTGGGGCTTGCCCTCTGCCTCGAGCTGCGTGTTCTGGGTGGCCACTGCCTGTCGCACGGCCTGCAACCCGCCCTTGATGACCTCCTGGGCCACGGGCTTCTGCTCCTCGGGGAGCTCGGCCACGACGGCGTCGCGATGGACGCGGCCGGCCTTCAGACGCGGCGGTTTCGGCTTGGGCGGGAGCTTGGGCTTGGGGGGAGTGCGGGGCCGATCGCCACCACGTCCCTTGGAGTCGCCCCGCTTGCCATCGCCACGGCCCTTGCGATCGCCACCGCGGCCACGGCCCTTGCGGTCGTTGTCGCGCCGGGTCTTGGGGGCGAGCTGTTGGGTCACCAACGGCTCGTCCTCGCGGGCCAGGAGCTGCAGGGTCTCGGCCTTCTGCTTCTTGGGCGCCTTGGGTGGCAGCACGGCGAGGATGGTGATGCCGTCGAGTTCGACCTCGGCGTCGACCCGGAAGAGCGATCCGACATCGGAGTCAGCCGGGAACAGCGAGACGTCGGCCACCCCCTTGGGCTCGCGAGCCCCGGCGGCCCTCCAGGTGAAGGTCGCGTCATCTCTGCGACTGGTGAGCTCGATCTCGATCCTGGTGGCCATAGCGATCGGCCATCGTACCGGACCGCCTGCGGGCCCCACGATTGGCGATCGACGTTTCGCCCCGGCATCGCGGTGGCGCTGCACGAGGTTGGCCGCCGTCGACACCGTCTCGCTCACCAGCGGCAGCAACTTGACGGCGTCCTTGGCCCGGCTTTGAGCGCGAAGGCGATCAACTCCGCATCGGTCGGCACCCGTTCGGGCTCCCGCTCGTCCGGGGGAGACATGTCCTCGCCCTCCGCTGAGAGGTCGAAGAGATTCGTCATCAACTCCGCTCGGGACACGCCGTCGACCGCGCAATGATGCATCTTGGTGATCACCCCGATCCGGTCGTTCTCCATGCCCTCAAAGACGTAGGTCTCCCACAACGGCCGAGACCGGTCGAGTGGTCGAGGCGCGATGCGACCCGCGAGTTCGGAGAGGCCACGCAGAGCACCAGGGGCGAGGACGCCGATGCGCCGAACGTGATAGTCCGGGTCGAAGTCCGGGTCCTCGACCCACAGCGGATGATGCAGGTTGAACGGCACCTCGACCAAGCGACGACGGAATGGAGGAACCAGATGCAGACGACTCGGGATGTGCTCCTTGATCTTGGCGAACTCGTAGCCGCCGGGCACCGCGGGCGCATCGAATATCGCGGTCTGCGCCACGCGCATGTGGACCGACGGCGTCTCGAATGTCAGGAAGGTGGTGTCGAGACCAGACAGGGGTCCATGGGTTCCCTCGCTGGCTTCGGACTGAACGAAACTAGAACGTGTTCTAGTTCGGCTGTCTAGTCTGGTGGCGTGTACATCGGAGACACCGACGAACAAGCAGCAGCGTTCCGAGTCGAGGCTCGGGCCTGGTTGGAGGCGGATGCCGTTCCCAAGGGGCATCCGGATGACTTCTCGGTCGGGTCGTTCGGTGGCCTCGACGAGGGAGACTACGTCGAACGGGCCCGGGCGTGGCAGCGAACGCTGCACGACGACGGTTGGGCGGCGCCGTCATGGCCAGAAGCGGCGGGCGGCCAGGGCAAACCGCCCATCTGCCAGTCCATCTTCAGCCAGGAACAAGCTGCGTTCGGGGTGACGAGCGGCCCGTTCGTGATCTCGATCGGGATGGTGGGCCCGACCATCCTGCGCCACGGCTCCCCGGCTCAACAGGCGCGATACCTTCCGCGGATCCTGCGGGAGAGGAACTGTGGTGCCAACTCTTCTCCGAGCCCGGTGCCGGCTCCGACCTCGCCTCCCTGGCGACCAGGGTGGAGCGCGACGGCGACGAGTGGGTCGTGACCGGTCAGAAGGTCTGGGCCTCGGCGATCTCCATGGCGCAATGGGGCATCCTCCTCGCCCGGACCGACCCGGATGCACCGAAGCGGTCCGGCATCACCGACTTCCTGCTCGACATGTCGACCCCCGGCATCGAACTCCCTTCACTGCGCCAGATGACGGGCGATGGGTCGACCGGCGTCGATGCCGCGGCATTGATCGTCCTCGCACAGGCGAGGACCGGACCGACGAACCTGTCATGCGACACGACCTCGTCGATGCCCACATCCGTCAGAAGGTCCTCCGGTTCTTGCGCTACCGGACGCTCACGGCGATCAGTCAGGGCACGCGTCCGGGCGCGGAAGCATCGATCATGAAGCTCGCCTACGCGCAACACCTCAGCGCCCTGACCGCCACGGCGCTCTCGGTGCAAGGACCGACGGCGACGCTCGACGGGCCGCACCTCCCGGCTCAGGGCATGTGGTCGAAACGCTTCCTGCACAGTCCGTCGATCCACATCGCCGGCGGGAGCGACGAGATCCAGCGGAACATCGTGGGCGAGCAGGTGCTCGGACTTCCCCACGAGCCCAGTGTCGATCGCGACGTCCCGTTCCGCGATCTCGCCCGGGGTCGTTGACGATGGTGGTCGAATCGACAGAGGGTCTGACCGACACGCAACGCGACCGGCGGCTCCGAGTGATCGACGCGGCACTCCGACTCGCCGCTGACGGTGGATACGACTCGGTGCAGATGCGCGACGTGAGCGCCGAAGCCGATGTGGCGCTCGGGACGATCTATCGCTACTTCTCGTCCAAGGACCACCTGCTGGTCGCCGCGATGGTCGAATGGATGCTCGAGCTCGAAACGGCGATGAAGCGGCGACCGGCTCGCGGTGACGAGGCCGTGGACCGGGTGCTCGACGTCCTCCACCGAGCGCTCAGGGCCGTCGAGCGCGAGCCGACACGGGCGGCTGCCGTCGTGCGTGCCCAGACCTCCGATGACGGCGCCGCCGTCCGAGCGTCACAGGAGGTCACCGAGGTGCTGTATCGGATCATGGCCTCTGCGTTCCCCGGAGGAGGCGACACCGACGCGCAGCACGACACGATCCGCGTGCTCGCCCACGTCTGGTTCTCGTGCCTGGTGTCGTGGACGTCGGGTGTCGGCGACATGGCCTGGGTTCGCAGCGAGGTCGACACCGCCGCCCATCTCCTCCTCACCGACTGACAGCACCCACCTCGTTCTTGTCACAGGTGGCGCCACTCCGTGGCCTGCCACTGTGACAAGAAGCGGGTATGTGGGGGAGGATCAGGGTCATGGGTCAGATCTGGGCGCGACCGTCCCAGTAGGGGTCGCGGAGCTTGCGCTCGAACTGTTTGCCGGTGGCTCGCTGGGGTATCTCGGACGTGAAGTCGTAGGAGCGGGGTCGCTTGTAGGACGCGAGGTTGACCTCGGCCCAGGCGCGAAGGTCGGCCTCAAAGTGTTCGTCCGCGGTGTGGCGATCGGCCGGCTCGATCACCGCCTCGACCTTCCTCGCCCCAGTCGTCGTTCGGGACGCCGAAGACGGCGACGTCGCCGACCATTGGGGTGGTGGTGAACGCCGACTCGATCTCGGAGGGATAGTTGTTCACGCCACCGCAGATGATCATGTCGATCTTGCGATCGCGCAGGAACAGGCAGCGGTCGTCATCGAGTTCGCCGACGTCGCCGACCGTGAAGAAGGAGCCATCGTCTTCGTAGATCCGGTTCTTCTTGGTCTTGCCCTCGTCGCCCTTGTACTCGAAGTCGGCCTGGGTCAGACCCATGTAGATCGTGCCTCGTTGGGTCCCAGCCGGTTGGCGTCGTCGTCGTAGATCCGGATGTCGGCCCCGGCCCAGGCCTTGCCGACGGAGCCCTCCTTCTGCAGCCACTCGTCGGCGGTGATGATCGCGCCGCCACCCTCGGTCGCGGCGTAGTACTCCATGATCGAGTTGCCCCACCACTGGATCATCCGCTTCTTGATCTCGGGCGGACACGGGGCTGCGGCGTGGACCATGCAGCGGGTCGACCGACACGTCGTACTTCGCCCGGACGTCCTCGGGGAGACCGAGCATGCGGTGGAACTGCGTCGGCACCATGTGGCTCGTGGCGACCCGGTACTCGTCGATCAGTCGGAGGCAGTCCTCCGGCGTCCACCTCTCCATGAGCACCACGGCGTGGCCGAGATGCAGCGAGTTGGCCGTCCACATCAACACGGCCGTGTGATAGAGAGGCGAGCCCCTTCGGACGACCGGTCGTGCCCGACGTGTAGTGCATCGCCATACCGGCAGTGAGCGACGGGGAGCAGTCGTCGGCTGGTCAGCACCGAGGTCGTCGAAGGTTCGGTAGCCGTCGACATCGCCGATGGCGAACCAGCGGTCAGCGCCGAGGTCCAGCTCCATCGAAGCGGCAGCGAGCGCGTCGCCGAAGGTCGAGCGGCCGACGAGCACCGCGGCTTCCAAGTCGTTGACGATGTAGGAGAGCTCAGGTCCGACGAGGTGATGGCTGATCGGCGTGAAGATCAGACCCACCTGGCGTGCCGCCAAGTTCAGCTCGATGAACTCCCGACAGTTGGGGAGCACGGCCGCCACCGTGTCGCTCGGTTCGTGTCCGAGCGCCACCAGCCCGTTGGCGAGTTGGTTCGCCCGACCCACCAGTTCCCCGGCCGTCACCACGGTCTCGTCGGTGTCGATCAGGGCCGT
>JAPKDO010000201.1 GCA_028822535.1 Acidimicrobiales bacterium | reverse complement strand
ATCAGAAGCTGCGTGAGCACCGCGACGCGGGCCTGCCCACCGATCAGCATCCCGGGCAGAGTTTCGGCGCCTCGATTCCCGCCGAGATCACCCCGGAATTCGTCCGTGACGAGGTGGCCCGTGGCCGCGCGGTGATTCCCGCCAACTTGAATCACCCGGAAATCGAGCCGATGATCATCGGCCGTAACTTCCTCACCAAGATCAACGCCAACATCGGCAACTCGGCGGTCACGTCGTCGGTGACCGAGGAGGTCGACAAGCTCACCTGGGCAACCCGCTGGGGCGCCGACACGGTGATGGATCTCTCCACCGGCCCCGACATCCACACCACGCGGGAGTGGATCATCCGCAACAGCCCCGTGCCCATCGGCACGGTCCCGATCTACCAGGCGCTCGAGAAGGTCGACGGCTCACCCGAAGAGCTCACCTGGGAGCTGTACCGCGACACCATCATCGAACAGGCCGAGCAAGGCGTCGACTACATGACCGTCCACGCCGGCGTGCTGTTGCGCTACGTGCCCATGACCGCCGAGCGCCTCACTGGGATCGTCAGCCGGGGCGGCTCGATCATGGCGGCCTGGTGCCTGGCACATCACCGCGAGAGCTTCCTCTACGAGCACTTCGACGAGCTGTGTGAGATCTTCGCCGCCTACGACGTGGCGTTCAGCCTCGGTGACGGGCTCCGACCCGGTTGCCTCGCGGATGCGAACGACGAGGCGCAGCTGGCCGAGTTGGCCACGCTGGGCGAGCTGACCCGGCGTGCCTGGCAGCACGACGTGCAGGTGATGATCGAGGGCCCCGGTCACGTGCCGCTCGACAAGATCCGCGAGAACGTCGATCTCGAACGCGACTGGTGCGACGACGCGCCCTTCTACACCCTCGGCCCGCTCACCACGGACGTCGCGCCCGGCTACGACCACATCACCTCGGCCATCGGTGCCGCCACCATCGGCTGGTACGGGACGGCGATGCTCTGTTACGTCACCCCCAAGGAGCACCTGGGCCTGCCCGACCGTGACGACGTGAAGCAAGGCGTGATCGCCTACAAGATCGCCGCCCACGCCGCCGACGTCGCCAAGGGCCATCCCCACGCGCGGGAGTGGGACGATGCGTTGTCCAAGGCCCGGTTCGAGTTCCGCTGGGAGGATCAGTTCAACCTGTCACTCGACCCCGACATCGCCCGTGAGTATCACGACGCCACCCTGCCGGCGGAGCCGGCCAAGACCGCCCATTTCTGCTCCATGTGTGGCCCAAAGTTCTGTTCGATGCGCATCACCCAGGACGTGCGGGCGTACGCCGCGCAGCGTGGCCTCGACGAGGCCGATGCGCTCGAAGCCGGCATGCACGAACAGGCCGTGAACTTCATCGAGAGCGGAGCGTCCGTCTACCAGCGCTGAGGCGGCCCGTTCCGAACCGGACTCAGCCGTCGGCGAGACCGAGGGCCTTGCGGGCGGCGGCGATGAAGGTGTCCTCGTCCAGTGGCTTGCCGAGGACGGCGCTGCAGCCTCGTTCGAGCATGCGCTGCACACGCAGTGGGCTGGCGGCGGCCGTCGCCATCACGATCGGGATGTGGGCGAGGTCGGGATCGGCCTTGATGGTCTCGACCAGTTCGTCCCCGCTGACCCTCGGCATCATCGCATCGGTGATGACGAGGTCGGGAGGTGCGGTACGGATCATCTCGAGCGCCTCGGCGCCGTCGAGGGCGAGCTGCACCACGAAACCGGCCTCGGTCAGCCAGAACTCGATCAGCGCGTGCAGTGAGAGCTCGTCCTCGACGTAGAGGACCGTCGGGGGGGACGACACGCCGACCAGCTTGCCCCCTTCGGCGATCGATCGCACCTGCCCCGTGGGAACCGATGGAGGCGTCGGTACGTTCTTGCCCCTGAACGACGTACGTCCGTCGTCGTCAGAATCGTTGGAAGGAACCATGCAGAACACGGCCAAGACCGCGGTGCTGCTCGCCGGACTCGGCGGGCTCCTCGTCCTCATCGGCGGCGGAATCGGCGGCGGGAGCGGTGCGTTCATCGGGCTCACCATCGGGCTCGTCTTCGTCGGCGGCTCGTACTGGTTCTCGGACAAGCTGGCCATCAAGGCCGCCCGCGCCGTGCCGGCGACCGAAGCGCAGATGCCCGAGTACTTCGCCGTCATGCGCGAACTCACCCAGCTCGCCGACATGCCGATGCCGGCGCTCTACGTGACCCCCGACCACCAGCCCAACGCGTTCGCGACCGGTCGCAATCCGAACAACGCCGCCGTCGCCGTCACGCAGGGGCTCGTCCACGCGCTGAGCTGGGACGAGATCCGTGGCGTGCTGGCCCACGAACTCGCGCACGTACGCAACCGCGACATCCTGATCGGTTCGGTCGCCGCAGCCATCGCCATGGGCATCACGTTCGTCGCCCGCATGGCGATGTGGGGTGCGATGTTCGGTGGCGGGCGAAACGACGACGACAACAACCCGATCGCACTGTTGGCAACAGCCATGCTCGCTCCGCTCGCGGCCGGTCTGCTCCAGATGGCGATCAGTCGCAGTCGCGAGTTCGGTGCCGACCGCAGCGCCGCCCGCCTCATCGGAACCGGCGAACCGCTGGCACGTGCCCTCGAGAAGCTCGAGGCGTACTCGCAGCGTGTGCCGATGGACGTGAACCCGGCACAGGCGAGCGCGTACATCGTGAATCCGCTCACGGGGAACAAGGCGCAGTTCGCCAACCTGTTCCGCACCCACCCCGCCACCGCCGACCGCATCTCCAGACTCCGCTCCGACGCCTGGCGCTGAGCGCCCATGGTGTTGACTGGGGGCAGTGATGACCTGGGGGAGTGGCCATGATCGACCGCGGCGTTGACGAACGCCCGCGCCCAGGCCTGAGCAGGGAACCGCACCCTCCGTGCCGAACTCACCACGGATGACCCTGACCCGGCGACCGCACCTGACGCTCGTCGTCGCGCTCGTCTGCGTCGCGCTCGTCGGGCTGGCCGG
Source organism: Acidimicrobiales bacterium (assembly GCA_028822535.1). GTDB lineage: Bacteria > Actinomycetota > Acidimicrobiia > Acidimicrobiales > Salinilacustritrichaceae > Salinilacustrithrix. Next base: position 4,329 of record JAPKDO010000201.1, on the reverse strand, counting down.
GCCGTCGTACGGACAGATCTTCGACGGGACCACGACGACGACCGGCCCGACGACGACCACGACCCTGGTCGACACGTCGACCACGACCACGACCGTTCCCCCGTCGACGACGACCACCGCCCCGCCCGCCACGACCACCACGACGACCGTCCCGCCCGTCACGACGACGCCGGACGACGCCAGCGACGGTGGTGGCGACGGCGATGGCGGCGACCCGACGGCGCCTCGCACGGTTCCGTCCGATGCGCAGCAGATCATCAACAGCGTCGTCCGAAGCGGCCCGAGCAGCTCCGAGGCGCTCTTCGAGGCCGTCCAGGAACTCGTCGACCTCGGTCTCACCACGGAGGAAGCGGTCCGCATCGGCTTCGGCCGGTTCCCGGTCGCAGGCGTCGCCAACTACACGCACGACTGGCTGTTCCCGCGCTACGGCCCGGGATTTCGTTTCCATCACGGCACCGACGTGTTCGCCCCCTTCGGCACGCCGCTGCGGGCCACCGTCGACGGCATCGCGACCGCGAAGACGAGCGAGCTCGGCGGTCTCAGCGTGAAGGTGACGCTCCCCGACGGGACGTACTTCTACTACGCACACCTCTCCGCCCTCGCCGAAGGCTTCGAGAGCGGCATGGCGGTCGAGACCGGCGACATCGTCGGATTCGTCGGCGACTCTGGCAACGCCAAGGGCGGATCCCCCCACCTCCACTTCGGCGTCTTCCCCAAAGCCGGCGCGCCGAGCGACCCGAAGCCGCTCCTCGACCAGTGGCTCGCCGAGGCGACCGAGGCCCTCCCGGGCATCATCGAAGCGGTCCGCGCCGAGCGATCGGGCGCGCCCGCCGCCGGCGCTTCGGGCGTGCGAACGCCACGGTCGCTCCTCGCCACGTCGCTGCTGCGACCGCTCGCCGACCGCACCGCTCCCGGCGTGGTCCCGACCGAAGTGCTCTACCAGACGACCGGCGACCCCTCCGGTGGCGGTGTCTCGGTCGTGGAGAACGAGGCCCAGGACCTCGCAGCCAGCATCGACTGGGATGCGGCCGAATCCCGGGCCTCCGTCGGACGCATGGTCATCGAACGAACCGCGGCGCTGGTCCAGGTGGCGCTGGGTCCCTTCGCCGCCCCTTCGGGGGAGACCGCAGCACCCTGACGAACCCGCAGCGTTCGTCTAGTCGCGGAAGTTCTCGAACTGGAGCGGGATCCCGAAGTCGCTCTCGCGCAGCTTGGCGATGACGTCCTGGAGGGCGTCGCGCTTCTTGCCCGTCACCCGGAGCTGCTCACCCTGCGTCTGTGACTGGATGCCCTTCAGGCCCATGTCCTTGATGGCCTTGTTGAGCTCCTTGGCCTTGTCGGACGAGATCCCGGCCCGCAACACGATGGTCTGGCGAGCGCGGGCTCCCGATGCCTCCTCGACGTCGCCCGGATCGAGCACCTTCAGGCTCACCTTGCGCTTGACCAGTCGTTCCTCGAGCACCTGACGGATCGCCTGGAGGCGGTCCTCGCTGGCCGATTCGAGCGTGATCGTCGCGTCACCGCTCAGCTCCACGCTCGTCCCCGTCCCCTTGAAGTCGTAGCGGGTGGTTGCTTCACGAGCCGCCTGGTCCACGGCGTTGCGGACTTCCTGGAGGTCGAACTCGGACACGACGTCGAAGCTGGGCATCCCCGGAACCTACGCGATCGGGCTGGGTCGCGATCCAGAGCGGCCGCTACATTGTCGCCTCCCGGGTCGGTGCCCGAGTGGCCAAAGGGAACAGGCTGTAAACCTGTCGGCATCTGCCTACGTTGGTTCAAATCCAACCCGGCCCACGCTTCGCCTTCGGCGAAGTCGACCAATGCTTCGCATTGGTCCGCGCCCGGGCGGCGGCCCGTTCCGGCCGACGTCGGGAGCGTCAGCGAGCAGTCGGCAGTGAAACGAGGCTCGCTCGGCCCCTGGGACCGAAGGCTGCGTGAGCCGGATCACAGCAGCTTCTGCAGCACGACGACGTCGAGCCAGCGACCGAACTTGCGCCCCACTTCGCGTTCGACGCCGACGTGGTCGAATCCAGCCGCCCGGTGCAGCGAGATCGATGCGTCGTGGCCGCCGACGACGCGGCCGATCACGGTGTGGAAGCCCCGCGCCGATGCGACCTCGACGATCCCGCCGAGGAGGGCGCTGCCCACACCTTGGCCTCGGGCATCGCCGCGCACGTACACCGAGTCCTCGACCGTTCCGCGATATGCGGCCCGCTCGCGGTACGTGGATAGCGAGGCGAAACCGGCGACCCGGCCGTCGACCTCGGCCACGATCACCTCGAGGGCACCAGAACGGGCATCGAGCCACGTGCGCTGTTCGTCCAGCGTCCGGGGCACGAGGTCGAACGTGACGTCCGAGGTCGCGACCTCGACGTTGTAGATCTCGGCCGTGGCCTCGGCGTCGTCGGTGGTCGCAGGCCGGATCAGCACCCTGTCATGGTGCCGCGGACCGGGCGCAGTGCCTAGGCCGTCGCGCTCGAGGAGGCGCTGGACGGTGCGGCGGAGGGAGCGGCCGGCGGCTCGGGCGAGCGTTCGACCGTCGGTTCGACGACGGCCAACTGGCCGCCCATCGCCTCCATCCGGGCCCACGACGCCACGTCATCGTCGGCGGTCAACAAGATGACCTGCGGCGCGCCGGATGATGCGGCGAGCATCTCGAGCAACATGGGCTTGAGCGTCGGCTCGAGATCCTCGAACGCGTCGTCGACCACCATGGGCAGCACCTCGTTGCCCGGGGTCAGAGCCCGGACGGCTTCGATCCGGTTCAGCAACGCCTGCGCCAGTTCGGCGGTCACGTCGGCGGAGATGTCGGGCGCCGTCTCCGACAGGTGCTGGAGCGACCGCACGCCGCTCTGTACGTCGGCCGAGAGCCGGATCTGGTCGATGTGGTCCAAGGCGAACGCGAGCGAGATGTCCCCGGCGATGGCCTTCCACTCCGTCGTCGCCTTTCGGTGCGAGGTGACCGCCTGCATGAACCGTCTGCGTTCGGCGTCGCTGTCGAGCAGCGCGCTGACCCGCTCGACCTGGAATGCGGTGTAGTCGTCGGCGTCGGTGCCCGACAGGGCCTCGCGCTCGGCCGCTTCGGCTCGGCTCACCGTGCGACGGAAATACAGCGCGCACAAGACGCCGATCACGGCCATTGCGAGGAACGGGATCGCGCCGGTGGTGCGGTCCGAGAACGCCATCGCCAGTCCGACGATCGCACCGATGTCGGCCGCGGTCAGGCTCACGAGTCGGACCTTGTCGTAGTTCTCCGTGGCCGTGACCAGCTCCGCGTGGCGCTGCTCGACGACATCGAGCAGTTCGACGTCGGTGACCGACGCCCCCGATGCTGCGGACACGTGCTCCAACAGTTCGTTCGCCGACTTCAGGCGCATCGCGGTCTCCCACAACACCTCCTGGTCGACGACGGCGAGGCGGCTCACGTATTCGTCCGTGGCCCCGCGAAGCACGAGATCTTCACGGCTCAGCCGGATCGCTCGCTGCGCCAACGTCCGGTCCACGCCGAGGGACGCGAACAGATCGATCGTGCCGTCGGCGCCGACGTAGGCGTCGGTCACGTCCTGGACCGAGCTGGTGTCGATCACCCGGTGCCGGCCGGTCGAGGGGCGGAACACGGTGAGCGAGCGACCGTCGGTCTCAAGTTCGAGATGCACGCCGGGCTTGCCGCCGGCCAACGAATCGATCACCTCCCCGGCCAGGGCGCTGCGAGCACCGCGGTCGAGGCCGCCGATGACCGTCAGCTTGGGGTGGAAGTCGGCGGCGAAGGTGTGCTCGCCCGAGTCGATGACCAGTCGTTCCAGTTGCACGACGTCTGTATCGGCGCGCGCCGGCCGTGGCTTGAACGGTTCCCTGCAGACTCGAGCCCTGCCGCAGCATCGCTCTTTGCGCCGCCGGGGTCGCTGCGTAGACTCACCCGCCGCACCAGAACCGCTCCGCACGCGCGGTCGGTTGTGTGGCGAGTTGCCCCGTTAGCTCAGTCGGCAGAGCACAGCCATGGTAAGGCTGGTGTCGTCGGTTCGATTCCGACACGGGGCTCGGCGCCGCCCTCTCACCGTTCGGTGGGAGAGTGGCACCTCAGCAAAGAGATCAGCGGCGACGTAGCTCAGATGGTTAGAGCACGCGGCTCATAATCGCGGTGTCGGCGGTTCGATTCCGCCCGTCGCCACACATCACCACCCGCCAGCCACCCACCCACCCAAAGCACTGCAGAAGGACGCAATCCCATGGCCAAGGAGAAGTTCGATCGGTCCAAGCCCCACGTCAACATCGGCACGATGGGGCACATCGATCATGGGAAGACGACGTTGACTGCGGCGATCTCGCGTG